>JAGHTJ010000037.1 GCA_018065375.1 Candidatus Equinaster intestinalis
CAGTTTTAATCTGAGTTTATCGGCTATCATTGCTATAAACTCACTGTTTGTGGGCTTTCCGCGCTCATTCTGAACTGTATAACCGAAATACGAGTTGAGCACATCTATGTCTCCTCTGTCCCAAGCAACCTCGATGGCGTGGCGTATGGCTCGCTCAACGCGTGAGGAGGTTGTGCCGTGCATTTTAGCAACCGTAGGATACAGCACCTTGGTAACTGAATTCATACTGTCACAATTCTTAACAGACAGAATTATTGCTTCGCGCAAATAGTGATAACCCTTTATGTGAGCCGGAACACCGATTTGTAGAATTATTTCGGTTACCATAAGTTCAAGCTGAGTGTCGTTTGGCAAAACATTGACATCGGTATCTCTGGAATTATTAATATGGTTTGCCATTCGCATAATGCGCTCGGCAACATTTTCAGCATCAAACGGTTTTATAAAATAATAGCTTGCACCGGCCGTTAGTGTTTCCTTTTCGAGTAAAGGATTATCTATGCTGGACATTGCCATTATAAGAGGTTTATCTTTAGCATCATAGCTTTTGAGATTATCAAGAACACCGAGTATATCAAGATTCGGCATAAAAACATCGGCAAGTACCACATCGGGTTTAACCGTTTTAACCTTTTCGAGTAATTTAAGACCGTCCTTTTCGCATACACTCGTTTCAAGCCCGTGCTCTGCCAAAACTTTTCTGCAGGTATTGCCGAGCTCGGTTGTATCATCAGCCAATAAAACTTTTATCTTTTTGTTCATATATGTATCACGCCTTTCTTTTTGTGTGACCACATATTAACATATAATTTTCGAAATTGCAACAGTTTTTTTGGAAAATATTAGAAATATTTATACTTTGTTAGAATTTTGATATGTTTAACTACATTGATATAACATATTTTACCACATTATTGCAAAAGTCGACAAAATATTAAACACGCCCCGAACGCCGCGTGTTTAATTATAACTTAGAAATTACATAATCGGCAAATTCTTTGCAGGTGGCGCCATCGGTGTCCCCTGTAACAATAACCTTCTTTTCGGTATCGTTGCAAAGACTCAGTGCTGTCGAAAGCTTTTCGGCTTTATCGGTAAAGCCAATATGGCGGAGCATCATTTCGGTTGCCTTAAAGATACTCGAGGGGTTTGCATATTCCCCTATGCCCTGCTCAATCATACGGGGCGCCGAGCCGTGAATAGCCTCGAACATTGAATATCTGTCTCCGATATTTGCACTGCCCGCAGTACCAACGCCTCCCTGAATCTGAGCAGCCTCATCTGTAATAATATCACCGTAAAGATTAGGAAGCAGGAAAACCTCAAATTTATCTCTGATAGCCTCGTTGACGAGATTCGCCGTCATAATATCAATATACCAATCCTCGGCAACAATATCGGGGTAATCAGCGGCTACCTCGTGACAAATTTCAGTAAACTTACCGTCGGTTTTCTTCATTATGTTCGCTTTGGTAACTATCGCAACATTTTTCTTGCCGTTCAGTTTAGCATACTCAAAAGCCGCTTTGGCTATACGGTAAGTTCCCGGGTTAGTTGTTACCTTAAAATCAACCGCAAGCTTTTCGGGAATTTCTACACCGCGGCTGCCAAGCACATATTCACCCTCGGTATTTTCGCGGTAAAATATCCAATCGATATTTTTATCGGGTACACAAACAGGGCGAACATTCGCATATAAATCGAGCTCTCGGCGTAATGTTACATTTGCGCTTTCCATAGTGCCGCTCTTAGGGGTTGTTGTGGGGCCCTTGAGTAAAACATCGCACTGTTTAATCTGCGCCAAAACATCATCGGGAACCGATTTTCCGAGCGCCAAGCGGTTTTCAATCGTTAAGCCTTCAATGTCCTTCAAAATGATTTTTCCGCTCTTAATTTCATCGGCAAGCAATGTTTTAAGTAAGCGCTTTGCTTCGCTAACTATGATGGGACCTATACCGTCACCACCGATAATACCTACAGTTATTTGAGATTTTTTTGAAAAATCGGTAGCATTACTGCCGTTTTCCATAATTTCAACACGTTTTAACTGCTCTTCCAAAAGTATACGGAACTGTTCGCAGGCATTTTCAATATAATTCATTATTTTGTTATCTCCTTTGTGTATGCAAGCAAACTGCCTGCCTTAAGAATAGCCTTTTGGCGCTCGGTGAAATTACAGCAAAGTGTAAAGCTTTCACCGCTTGTGTTATCTATAAGTGTGATTTCGCCGCTTTCCATACCGCTCAAAACATTTTTTACGGTGAGTGAGTCGCCCTGATTCAACTTATCATAATCGTCGGGGTTTTTGAAGGTAAGCGGCATAATGCCCGCGTTAATGAGGTTTGCAATATGTATTCTCGCAAAACTCTTTGTGATTACAATTCTTACGCCGAGGTATAACGGCACAAGCGCCGCATGCTCACGGGATGAGCCCTGACCGTAATTTGAGCCGCCCACAATAATGCTCTTGCCTGCCGCAATGGCACGCTCGGGGAAGGTTTTATCGCAAACGCCAAAGCAAAACTGTGATAAATGCGGAATATTCGAGCGATAAGGCAATATTTTCGCGCCTGCCGGCATAATATGGTCGGTTGTAATATTATCTCCGACCTTAAGAATAAGCGGCGCTGTAAGTGAATCGGTTTGCGGAAAACTATCGGGGAATTTCTTGATATTCGGTCCGCGCAGAACTTCGAGATACTTTGCTTCCTCCTCACTTGCGGGTGGAATAATTGCCGTATCGTCAATATTAAATGCATCTGGCAGAGTTACTTTCGGCATATAGCCCAATTCGCGGGGGTCTGTAATATAACCCGTAAGAGCCGCGGCTACCGCCGTTTCGGGCGAAACAAGATAAACCTGACCGTCCGCTGTACCGCTTCTGCCCTCGAAATTCCGGTTAAATGTGCGAAGGCTTATGCCTGCAGAATTGGGCGAAAAGCCCATACCGATACACGGGCCGCAAGCGCATTCCAAAAGGCGGGCACCCGAAGCTAAAATGTCATTGAGTGCACCGCACTGCGCAAGCATAGATAAAACCTGCTTAGAACCCGGAGACACCGAAAGGCTGACCGATGGCTGAATAATTTTGCCCTTAAGCAATGCCGCAACCTTAAGCATATCCAAAAGCGAAGAATTGGTACAAGAGCCAATGCAAACCTGGTCGACTTTTACATTTTTAAGGGTAGATACAGGCACTACATTATCGGGGCTGTGTGGACAGGCAATAAGCGGAGTAAGCTCGGAAAGATTTATATCAATAATTCTGTCGTAAACAGCATCGCTGTCGCTTGCAAGCGGGACATAATCCTGTTCTCTGCCCTGCGCCTTAAGAAACGCTTTTGTAATTTCATCGGACGGGAAAATCGAGGTTGTAGCCCCGAGCTCTGTTCCCATATTTGTAATTGTTGCGCGCTCGGGCACAGAAAGGGTTTTTACGCCTTCTCCGCCCCATTCAATTATTGCGCCTACGCCGCCTTTAACCGATAAAATTCGCAATATTTCAAGGCTTAGATCCTTTGCGGTTACAAAATCATTCAGTTTACCCGTAAGGTTTACCTTAAACATTTTCGGCATTGTAATATAGTATGCTCCGCCGCCCATAGCCACGGCTACATCAAGGCCGCCCGCACCGAAAGCGAGCATACCTATGCCGCCGCCCGTAGGAGTATGGCTATCTGATCCGATAAGAGTTTTACCGGGTATGCCGAAACGCTCTAAATGCACCTGGTGGCAAATGCCGTTACCGGGGCGCGAAAAGTAAATACCGTGTTTTTTCGCAACGCTTTGTATGTAGCGGTGGTCATCGGCATTTTCAAAACCGGACTGCAAAGTGTTATGGTCGATATAAGCAACGCTTCGCTCGGTTTTAACTCTGTCAATTCCCATAGTTTCAAACTCAAGCTACGCCATTGTTCCGGTAGCATCCTGAGTTAAAGTCTGGTCGATTTTAAGGGCAATTTCGTTTCCAACGGTCATATCACCGCTTATAAGATGGTTTTTAATAATTTTTTGCGCGATGGTAAGTCCCATTATTTATTGCCTCCTAAAATGCTTTCCTCGGCATTTTTAATATGTTGAGAGATAAGTTCAATGGCTTTTTCGGTATCTCTTGCCGCCAATGCCTCATAAATTTTCAAATGCTCATTAACCGACTTTTCAGCTCTGCCCGAATGCTCTACGGACGCCTTGCGGTATTTAATGATTTTGCGGTGGAGCGGGAGCAAAGTTTCCTCAAAAATATGGCTGCCGCAATTTTTATATATGGTCTCGTGGAACTCACTGTCCTTAGCCATAATGTTTTCGGAATCGCCGCGTTTAACATAAAATTCCTGCAGCTCAACAATATCTTTTAATTCTTTGAGCTTTGTTTCGTCCGCAGTTTCGATAAACTTGGCAATTGCAAGCGCTTCAATCGGAGTACGAATTGCATAAATATCGCGTATATCATCAAGGGTTATACCCAAAACGGTAATACCGCGAGAGGTCTCTTCAACAAGCTTTTCCTGCTGCAGGCGGTGGAGTGCCTCACGAACGGGTGTACGGCTGACGCCGAGCTCGGCAGAAAGTCCCATTTCGGTTAAAACCTCACCCGAAGAATACTTACCGATTAAAATATCGTTTTCAAGGCGCTCAAAAATCTGGTCTGCCAAAGATATACTTTTATGTTGGTACATAAGTTTGCCTCCTTAAAGTCTGCTGTATTTTCCGCCGGACAGAATTTCGATTTTTTCCTCAAGCTCGGCGGTAGAAAGAGCAGTTTGCCTGCCCTCCTCATATTCTTTATCAATCCATTCTTTAAGCTTTAATACAAGCTCATCGTGTTTGCCAACAGCCGCCGCGGCGGGAAGCTGATAATTCTGATTTATCCAATATGCAATACCCGCAAGACCGCTTGTTTTGCTTATCATAACTGAAGCCGGGCGGTTAAGGAATTTTTCGGTATCGAAAATATTGTAAATTTCCTGGTCCTTTAAGAGACCGTCGGCGTGAATGCCCGCTTTTGTAACATTAAAGTTCCTGCCGACAAAAGGTGTCATAGGCGGTATCTTATAGCCAACATCCTTTTTGAAGAAATCGGCAATTTCGGTAATAACAGTTGTATCCATACCGTCAAGCGAGCCGCGCAAAGCCGCATATTCGAATACCATTGCTTCAAGCGGTATGTTGCCTGTTCTTTCGCCTATACCGAGCAGCGAGCAGTTTACTGCCGAAGCACCGTAAAGCCAAGCGGTAGATGCATTTGCAACCGATTTGTAAAAATCGTTATGACCGTGCCATTCAAGCATTTCGGAAGGCACATCGGAATAATGCTGTAAGCCGTAAATTATTCCCGGAACACTGCGTGGCAAAGCCACCTCGGTATACGGTACACCGTAACCCATAGTATCGCAGGCGCGAATTTTAACCGGTATGCCGGCATCCCTCGACATCGCCATAAGCTCATTAACAAAAGGTACAACAAAGCCGTAAAAATCGGCTCTCGTTATATCTTCCAAATGACATCTCGGCATAACGCCGGCTTCAAAAGCATCGGAAACGGTAGCAAGATATGTATCCATTGCCTGCTTTCTCGTTTTACCGAGTTTTTTGAAAATATGATAGTCACTGCAGGAAACAAGTATGCCCGTTTCTCTGATACCTAAATCTTTAACGAGCTTAAAATCCTCTTTGCTCGCTCTGATCCAAGTTGTGATTTCGGGAAATTTAAGCCCTAAATCCATACATTTTTCGATGGCCTCGCGGTCTTTTTTGCTGTAAACAAACATTTCGGTTTGCCTGATTATACCGTAAGGTCCGCCGAGCTTTGCGAGGAGTTTATATATTTCCACTATCTGCTCAACCGAATACGGCTCAACAGATTGCTGACCGTCCCTTAAAGATGTATCGGTTATCCAGATTTCCTCAGGCATACCCATAGGCACTCTGCGGTGGTTAAACGCAACCTTCGGTATCTCGGAATAGTTATAAATATCGCGATACAAATTTGGCTCGGGAATATCCTGCAGACTGTATTTGTAAGATTTCTGCTCCAACAGATTTGATTTTTTGGAAACTTCAAGCATAAAAACGCCTCCATTTGTTTCATTGTATACAATTATACATAAAAACTCTGAAAAGTCAATAAAAAAACCGCTGAAAACAGCGGTTTACTTAAAAATTTTTGTTATTGTGCCGTGCAGTCGGTCCAAATAGAATGCCGCCGCGCGAACAAGAACGATGTCATAAAGGAAAAATACGAAATTGCCGAGCAAGATTAAGCCGATTATTTCGAACTTGCCAAGGCTATCGTTTATATCAAAAACAGTTCCGAACAGTTTGCCGAAAATTAAGTATACGATAAATAGGCAAACATTAAATGTAAGGAACTTTAACACATAGCTTACTGCCCTGTTTTTGATTTTTTCGATATAGATTTTGATTATCGGGTAAAAACCCAATAAAAATACATACATAAGCTTTGCTTCGCTTTCGCAAAACAGAAATGCAAGCACTGATGTTATTATATACACCGCCGCCGACCATTTAAGACCGATTTCGATATAGACAATCAAAACAAGCAGCCCCGCTATTGCGGGAACGGCATAGGTAAAATACGGGAAATACGCCAAAAGCATTATTGCAACGCCCAAAGCGCACATCATACCGCAAAAGGTAATTTTAACGGTGTTTTTCATTATCTGCACCCAATACAAGGAATAAGATTGCCGCCTAAAGATTCACAGCATAAGTCTGCGCAGCAAAGGGTTGTGCAGGGGTCCATATTACAAGCGCCCGAGCCGCCGTAATTAGATCCCGAGGAATACGGGTTGGCATATCTGCCGCGGGTATTTTGCTTTTGCATACGGTTGAGCGCCTGGCGATATTCGGCATTGTTTGGGTCCATTCGGCAGGCATTGGAAAAGCTTGCAAAGGCGCCGTCCAACCAACCGCGACGGTATAAAACACTGCCGTTTAAGAAATACCATTCGGCATTGCGGGATGCTACCGGTACACCGTCAAGTATCTCCAACGCTTCCTCAAGCTTTCCTGCGGCTATCATATTACGAATATCGGCATACGAAGAGCCGCTTGAGCCCGCATAACCGTTATTTCCGCCTTTCCTCGAATTAACGATTGCATCGTAGGCCTCGTTTATCTCCTGCATTTTTTCCCCTGCAAGGTCGGCAAGCGGATTATCCGCATAATTATCGGGGTGATATTTGCGGGCAAGTGCGCGGTAAGCGTTTTTTACCTCTTCATCGGTGGCACTCGGTGATACACCGAGCACTTCATACGGGTCTCTCATATTTGTAACTCCTTTTTCATAGTATCCTCCAAGCCTAAACAGACTATATTTCCGAGAATGTTTTTTATTTTTTTAATATCAATAAGCTCAAAAGCCAAAGCCGCTTCGTTAATGCACATATAAAGCTGATTTTCGGCCTGTGCTTTTATATCACTACCCGAAAACGGGTTATATCTGCCGCGTTTTATATCTTCCTCAAAATCTACGGCGGCATCGAGAATATAAATATATCTGCCCACACAGTAGCCAAGGCGGCTCAGTGCCCTTTTATCAGAATCGGAATTTCCGCAAAGCTCAAATAATTTTGCGAGCATATTTGCGGTAGGCTCAGCGGCAATATCTATGTTTTTTGTTTTTTCATTTTCTGCTTTTGCCTGATTTTCAACATAAGCCGAAAAGATATCATCCAGATAACCGTATTTTTTAATGGCTTTTTTATAAGCTTTTTTGAAAAGTGGCAAAGCTAATTTATACTTAAATTTCTTAAAACCCTTTTCGTCCTTAATATTATCAAGCGCCTTATAATAGAGCAAAATCATTGCACCCGCCGCGGTAAAATCAAGGTCGGAATCAATATTCGCGCAGTAATTGCACTTTTTTAGCGGATTAAATACACAACGCTTTCGCTCAATATCACAGGTGTTTTCATTGAGCGACATTTTTAAGCAGGCTAAGAATGTGAAATCATAACTTAATGTAAAGCGGGAAAATGCGCCGTATTCCCTGCCGAGTTTCTTACAAAGCGAGCAGTAAACCGATTTGTAAAGCTCAAACTCTTTAATGCGCAATTCGGGTTTATATACCCTAATATAGCCGAACATATAAACCCTCCTTTTGTAATTTTATCACTTCTTGCGGCATATTAAGTTAAAAATTTGTAAATTAAAGCATTTTTTTGATAAATTGACCGGTATAAGAGTTTTTGCATTTTGCCACCTCTTCGGGTGTGCCGCAGCAAACAACCTCGCCGCCCTTATCTCCGCCCTCGGGGCCCAAATCAATAATATAATCGGCAGTCTTAATCACATCGAGATTATGCTCAATAACCACAACAGTGTTGCCTGTATCAACAAGCTTTTGCAAAACTCCGATAAGCATATGAACATCATAAGAATGAAGTCCCGTAGTAGGCTCATCGAGAACATAAATTGTTTTGCCAGTTGAGCGCTTTGCAAGCTCGGTGGCAAGCTTTACGCGCTGAGCCTCACCGCCCGAAAGAGTAGTGGCCGGCTGACCGATTTTAATATAACCGAGGCCTACATCGAAAAGTGTTTGGAGTTTTCGCTGAATTTTCGGAACTGCGGAAAAGAAGGAAAGCCCCTCCTCAACCGTCATTTCAAGAACATCATAGATATTTTTGCCCTTATACTTTACATCAAGTGTTTCGGAGTTATAGCGCTTACCGCCGCATACCTCACAGGGCACATAAATATCGGGCAAAAAGTGCATTTCGATTTTAATTATACCGTCGCCCTCGCATGCCTCGCATCTGCCGCCCTTAACATTAAAGGAAAATCTGCCTGCGGAATAGCCCTTTTGTTTAGCATCCTTTGTTTGGGCAAACAGTTCGCGAATGTCCCCGAAAACGCCCGTATAGGTTGCGGGGTTTGAGCGCGGTGTTCTGCCTATCGGCGATTGGTCTATATCAATTATTTTATCAAGATTTTCGTAACCCGTAATCGTTTTGAATTTACCCGGAACGGTTTTGGCTCTATTTAACTTTGCCGAGAGATACTTTTGAATTATCTCATTAACAAGTGAAGATTTACCCGAGCCCGAAACACCCGTTACACATACAAATTCACCGAGAGGAAGCTTAACATTTATATTCTTAAGGTTATTTTCGGCGGCACCCGTAACGGTAAGATAATTACCGTTACCTTTGCGGCGTGTATCGGGTACGGGTATTTTGCGCTTGCCGTTAAGATAATCGGCAGTATAGGAATCTTTACACTTTTTAAGCCCCTCAACATCACCGGCATACACAACATTTCCGCCATGTATACC
>JAGHTJ010000188.1 GCA_018065375.1 Candidatus Equinaster intestinalis
GAATATGAATATTGCAGTTATCACGGGTGCTTCTTCGGGGCTCGGAACAGAGTACGCCAAGGCAACCGACAAATACTTTGAGGGCATTGACGAAATATGGCTTATCGCCCGCAGAAAAGAGCGGCTCGAAAAGCTGGCGGATACAATTATGCTTCCCTGCCGTATAATTGATATTGACATCACAGACGATAACAGCCTGAATCATTACAAGGAAATGCTCGAAATTTACGAAGCGAGGGTGCGTCTTCTTATCAACAATGCGGGCTTCGGCAAGCTGGGTGATTTTGAAAAAATTTCCAGGGAGGATAACGCCGGTATGGTAAGGCTTAACTGCGAAGCAGTAACGGTTATTACAAGCATTACCCTGCCCTTTATGAAAAGCGGAGCGCAGATAATAAACGTAAGCTCGATAGCATCCTTTGTACCCAATACACGTATGGCGGTTTACTGCTCAACAAAGGCATATATAACCAGCTTTTCGAGGGCACTTCGCGGAGAACTCAAGGAAAGAAGGATAAATGTTTTAGCGGTTTGTCCCGGACCTATGGACACCGAGTTTTTACCCGTTGCGAACATTTACAAGGGTGCCAGCAAAACCTTTGATATGCTTCCCCGCGTAAATCCCGAGCGGGTTGCCAGAAAATCCCTTGAGGCATCTAAAAAGCACCGCGCCGTTTATACCGACCGTGCATTCTACAAATTTTACAGATTTTTGAGCAAAATAATACCCCACGGTATTATGATGAAGCTGGCAGGTGCTTAAATAATGGACGTTTTTTCCAAAATATTTTTAAGCGGTGCGGCGGTCAATTTATATTTGATTGTTATAGGCGGCCTCATCGGTACTTTCTTCAAAAAGGGCATACCCGAGCGAATTAAAAACGCGCTTTTTATCGGAATGGGGCTCTGCGTTTTCCTGATAGGTGTAGACGGTATACTCGATAAGGGCGCCAAAATACTCGTAGTAATAATTTCGATGGGGCTGGGCGCTGTTATAGGAGAGCTTCTCGATTTGGATAAGCAGGTAAACCGTCTCGGAAAGTGGTTTGAAGAAAAGTTTTCGCGCGGTGGAAAAACCGGTAGCTTTGCCGAGGGCTTTGTAACCTCAACGCTGCTTTTCTGCGTAGGCGCAATGCTTATTGTGGGCTCGATTGAAAGCGGTGTTTCGGGGGACAATTCAACCCTCTACTCAAAATCGGTGATAGACGGTATCTCCGCCGCCGCTTTGGCTTCCACATTCGGCATCGGTGTAATGTTTTCGGCAGTGCCGGTCGTAGTTTTGGAGGGTGGGCTCACCCTTTTGGCAACCGTTATCGGGCCGTATTTGAGCAATGATATAGTAACTCAAATGTCGGTTATCGGCTCGCTTTTGATAGTTGCAATTTCGCTTAATATGCTCGGCATTACAAAAATCAAGGTTATGAACTTTGTGCCGGCGATATTTATACCGATACTGCTTTGCCAGTTTATGTAAAATATATAAAGATTAAAGGAGGTCGATGACCTCCTTTTTTAGTTTCCGCAAATTTATCGGCGAAGCGAATCCCACCACCGCAAGCGGTCCCCCTCCCTTTGGCAAGGGAGGCAAGGTTACCGTATGAATTCATCACACAATGCGGGACGTCGTGGCGCCGTCCCCTACGGTATCAATTTTATTTCATCGTAAAAAATGGGACGATGTGGGTGATTCCCCCCAGTGTGGGGAAATGTCCGCAAAGCGGACAAAAGGGACGGGCTCGTCAAGCTCGTCCCCTACGATTTATTTATTACTTAAGTGCTTTTTTATTGCCTCAAAAGACTGATTACTTATATCGTGTTCCATTTTGCAGGCATCGGCGGCGGCGATTTTTTCGGGCACGCCGAGGTTTATCAGTACCTTTGTAAGAATTTGGTGGCGCTCATAAATGCGGCTTGCAATTTCGATTCCCACATCGGTCAATGAAAGATGACCCTCTTTGGAAACCTCCACATATCCGCCCTCTTTAAGGAGTGAAATTGCA
The DNA here is from genome assembly GCA_018065375.1 of Candidatus Equinaster intestinalis. Next base: position 2,001 of record JAGHTJ010000188.1, read on the forward strand.
CGGCTTACGCTCGGCTTTGAAAAGCCCATATACTCGCCGACATCAATCGCCCGCACGGTATTGCTTTTTTGAGAAAGAACAAGTATTGTTTCGAGATACATTTCTCCCGATTCCTGAAGCGGCATATTATCACTCCTTTTTATTTTACCATTTTCTGAAATCTGAAAACTGAAGGCTGAAAACTGAAAACTCTTAACTTTTCTGCCGGTTTTCGTTAATCATCATATCCTTAACCTTCATAAGGCGGCTGGTGGTGCTACGCTCATTTTCATCGAGCTTCATCGTTATATACTTAATATTTTCCTCATACTGCGGTATCATAACGTGCTCGAGGGCGTTTACCCTTCTGCGGGTCTTTTCGATTTCGTCCGAAAGCAGCTGGCAGGATTTTTCCTTCTCGGCAAGAGAAAGCATTTTCGGGAAAATATCGGCGAGGGATTTTACCGCACCGTCAAGTTCTCCCGATGTAAAGGCATAGCCGTAGGAATAAACATCGTTTTCGCCGCCCGAAGCAAACTGTGTTTCAAATTCGGGTATAACAACACTCATTACGTTTTTACGTTTTACTGTTAGAGACACCCTCTGTTTAGGCAAAAGCAACGCCGTTTGCAAAACTTCCTTTTGCATTACCGAGCCCGCTACAGCCATATCGGCGTTAGCCTTATTTATAGCCGCCTCAACCTCAAGGCGCAAATCAAGGTTTTCCTTTACCATATCCATAAACTGCCGCATAAGCTCATCGCGTTTATCCTTAAGCAGTTTATGTCCCTTGCGCGCCGTGGCAAGCTTTCGCTTTAAATTCGTAAGCTCCATACGGGTTGCATTAACCTGTTTTTTCGGCATTGTTTTCACCTCTCTTTCATTTATTTTTTAGCTTCAGATAGTATCGTAAAATTCGGCAAGATATTCTTCGCTTATTCTCTTAAGCTCGCTCCTCGGCAGAATTTTAAGAAGCTTCCAACCAATTGATAGGGTATCCTCTATGCTTCGGTCGTTTTCATAGCCTTGAGACACATACTCGTTTTCGAAGGCATCTGCAAACTTTGCATAAAGCTTATCTATATCGGTAAGGGCTGATTCGCCGAGTATTACCATAAGCTCCTTTGCCTCTTTACCCCTGGCATAGGCAGAGAAAAGCTGATTCATTGTGTTTGAATGGTCTTTTCTCGTTTTACCCTCGCCTATTCCCTTATCCTTAAGGCGGGAAAGTGACGGCAAAACATCAATCGGCGGTGTTATTCCCTTACGGTAAAGCTCGCGCGACAAAATAATCTGACCCTCGGTAATATATCCGGTAAGGTCGGGTATCGGGTGGGTTTTATCGTCCTCGGGCATGGTTAAAATCGGTATCATGGTGATACTGCCCGCCGAACCCTTTTGTCTGCCGGCGCGCTCATATATTGCCGCCAAATCGGTATACATATATCCCGGATAACCTCTTCTGCCCGGAACCTCTTTTCTCGCCGCCGAAACCTCACGCAAGGCATCTGCATAGTTTGTTATATCGGTTAAAATTACGAGAACGTGCATTCCCTTATCGAATGCAAGATACTCCGCGGCGGTAAGCGCCATTTTAGGAGTTGCTATTCGCTCGATTGCCGGGTCGTTGGCAAGGTTTACGAAAAGCACGGTACGGTCCAACGCACCTGTTTCCCTGAAGCTCTCAACAAAATAATTCGATTCTTCAAAGGTTATACCCATTGCCGCAAAAACTACGGCGAATTTTTCGTCCGTACCCCTTACCTTTGCCTGCCTTGCTATCTGGGCGGCAAGGTTGGCGTGCGGCAGACCGCTCGCCGAAAATATCGGAAGCTTCTGACCGCGGACGAGGGTATTCAGTCCGTCAATCGCAGAAATGCCGGTTTGTATGAATTCCTGCGGATAGAGTCTCGCCGCCGGGTTTATCGGCGTACCGTTTACGTCCATACGCTTTTCGGGAATAATTTCGGGGCCATCGTCAATAGGTCTGCCGAGTCCGTCAAAAACTCTGCCGAGCATATCGGAGGATACGCCGAGCTCCATTTGTCTGCCGGTGAAACGCACCTTACTGTTGGCAAGGTTTATTCCGGCGGAATTCTCAAAAAGCTGTACGAGGGCATTTGTACCGTCAATCTCCAGCACCCTGCAACGGCGCTTTTCGCCGTTTTCAAGCTCAATTTCACCGAGCTCGTTAAAGGCAACGTTTTCAACCTCGCGCACAAGCATAAGAGGGCCTGCCACTTCTTCTATTGTTCTGTATTCCTTCGGCATAGTTTTCCCTCCTATTTCGCGTTATTGATTTCAAGGGTAATCTGATTTATTATTCCCTCAAATTCCGTATCAATTTTTGATTCTTCAACATATTTGAAACGTCCGATTTTTTCCCTTACCGGCAAGCCGACTACGGTTTCTATATATGCACCGTCATTTATTGCATTTTCTGCGCTGTCGTTAAAGAAAAGTATGAGCTTCATCATCAAAAGCTGTTTTTTAAGGGAGGTATAGGTATCTACCTCGTGGAATGCAAGCTGATGCAGGAAATCTTCCCTTATTGACCTTGCGGTTTCCATTGTAAGGCGGTCATTCGGAGAAAGCGCGTCCATTCCGACAAGCTTTACTATTTCCTCAAGCTCTGCCTCCTGCTGTAGTATGCGCATAAATCTGCCTCGCAGTTTCATCCAATCCTTATCAACATTTTCCTCATACCAGTTGCCGAGCAAATCGAGATAAAGCGAATAGCTGGTAAGCCAGTTTATTGCAGGAAAATGTCTCTTATACGCAAGGGAAGAATCGAGTCCCCAGAAAACCTTTACAATACGAAGCGTTGCCTGTGACACCGGTTCGGAAATATCACCGCCCGGAGGAGATACCGCGCCGATTACCGAGAGCGCGCCCTCTCTTTTATCGCTACCCTTGGCTATTACTCTGCCCGCCCGCTCATAGAACTGTGCAAGACGGCTTCCAAGATATGCGGGATAACCCTCCTCGCCCGGCATTTCTTCGAGTCTGCCAGACATTTCACGCAACGCCTCCGCCCAACGCGAGGTTGAATCTGCCATAAGTGCTACAGAGTATCCCATATCTCTGAAATATTCGGCTATTGTAATGCCGGTATAAATTGAAGCCTCTCTTGCGGCAACCGGCATATCGGAGGTATTTGCGATAAGAACGGTTCTTTCCATAAGGGATTTACCGGTGTGGGGGTCGATAAGCTCGGGAAACTCGTTCAAAACATCGGTCATTTCATTACCGCGTTCACCACAGCCTATATAAACTACTATATCGGCTTCCGCCCACTTTGCAAGCTGATGCTGGGTTACGGTTTTACCCGAACCGAAAGGTCCCGGAATTGCCGCTACGCCGCCCTTGGCTATCGGGAACATACAGTCTATTACCCTTTGCCCCGTAACAAGCGGTTTATCGGGAGAAAGCTTTTTGGCATAGGGTCTTCCCCTTCTTACCGGCCAATACTGCATAAGGGTTATTTCCTTTTCGCCCTTATCGGTTTCAACAACACAAACCGTATCGGTTACGGTAAATTCTCCGTTTTCTATTTTCTTTACGGTACCGAATACACCTACAGGTACCATAATTTTATGCAAAACTATTTCGGTTTCGGCAACGGTTCCTATTATATCCCCCTCGCCTACCGTATCGCCTACATTAACGCAGGAATTAAAGCTCCACTTCTTTTCGCGATTTAAGGAGGGCACCTCAACACCTCTTTTGAGGTTATTTCCTGCAACCGCCATAATGGCATCGAGCGGACGCTGAATACCGTCAAAAATACTGCCGATAAGTCCGGGGCCGAGCTCCACGCTCATCGGTCTGCCGGTAGACTCAACCGCCTCACCGGTACCGAGTCCCGAGGTTTCCTCATAAACCTGAACCGAAGCCCTATCACCGTGCATCTCTATTATTTCGCCGATTAAGTGCTGATTACTTACCCGCACAACATCGAACATATTGGCATCTCTCATACCCTCGGCAATTACCAGGGGTCCCGACACCTTAACAATAGTTCCTTTACTCATCATTTTCCTCCTAATATATCAGAGCCTACCGCTTTTTCAACCGATTTATGAATACCTGCAACGCCGAGCCCCGTATTGCCCGATATGGCGGGAATTAGAATAATCGCGGGAATCTGCCGTTCCTTAAAGCTTTCTATCTGCTCCTCGGCGCCGAGCGCCACATTTTCGGTAACATAGATTATCGCGTATTTTTCCTTGGCTAACTTTTCTATAAGTGCTCCGACATTTTCGCGGTCGGTCTCAAAAACCGACAAGCCGAGTGCGGCATAACCGTAAATGCTTTCTCTATCGCCCAAAACTGCGATTTTATACATTTATTTCTCGCACCCTTTCTGATATTTTTTCGGGACCGAGTCCCATATTCTTACAGGTAATGATTATCCTGATATTCTTGATTTCGGCTGTTTTTTTCCAATAATAGGCTATTATCGGGTCTATACCGAATGCCGAAAATGAAGAATCGGCTACAGCCTGCGCCACAAGCTCTTCCGAAACCTTTTCGAGCTCGCTTATCCCGGCAGACAGCGCCTGCGCCAATTCGGGATAGGCTTCTTCCGCTACGCTTAAAACCTCTGCGCTTCCCTTTGCCGCCGCTCTTGCCAGCTTTTCCTTATTAAGCTGTGTACCCGAAGAGAGAGCCTCCTCAAAAAATTCATATTTTTTCAGAGCTTCGGCTCCGCGAAAAGCAATCTTTATGTTTGCCGCCGCCGCAGTTATCTCGGCATATTTTTGCGCCAAAACGCTTCCGCTTTCAGCCGCATTATCCATAAGAGCGCCCAGAGTATAGCGGTCAATAACCGTATCTACCGCCTGGCCGTCATTATATTTTGCAAGGCTTTCAAACGCCGATTTTGCCGCCTGCTTCATATAATCGGGAAGATTATCGAAGTTTCTGCCCGATATATCTTTATAAAGGTTCTCCAAATCGAGCGATGTGGGACGTATATAATATTCCTGCGGGTCGCTTCCCGATGCCGCCGTTTTTATTGCCGCCTTAAGATTATGAAAATCGTTTCCCAGTATAAAAACCTTAAAAGCGGGATTATCCTCTGCCAACTCACTTACCGTTTCGAAGGTAGCGGAAAGCTCATTTTCAAGCATTTCGTCCGGCGTTGAAGAGGTGTTCCAGCCCTTTGAAGAAAGAAAGGACATTATTTCATCAACCGTTACCGCATTTATCAGAGAATCGGTTTGGGGTTTGGTAAGCAGATTATTTTCAAGCTGTTTCACCTTTGCTACCGCAAAGGCATAATCTGTATCTTTCATACGAAAACTCCTCACTCTCCGAAAAGCTTTTCTGCAATTTTATCCTTAAGAGAATCCTGCATATCGCTTATCAGCGCATCTATACTGCAATTTTCTTCAATATCACCGAATTTGAGAATAAAGCCGTTATCAAAATCGGCGGTTTTATCAGAAAAGGTTACGGGGTATTTTACTTCGGCGTTTAAGCTCTGCAAAAAGCCCTCGGGAACCCTCGCGGCATCTTTTTTGCCGAAAATAACAACTCCGTTTTCGTTTTCAGCATATCTTTTTACAAGGCGTTTTATAAAATCAAAATACTCGTTATCCGGAAGCTTTAAAACGGTTTCCTTAAGCTGACCGATAACCTCGTAAATTGCTTCAACCTTTGCGGAAAGCAGAGCCTTTGCGTCTAAAGCGGTATTTGCGCATTCGGCGTTTACAAGGTTTTGCTCGCACCTTTTATTTGCCGCGGCTACAATATTTTGATATTCTTCATCGGCATTTATTTGAGCCTCTTGCATTATTTTATCCGCTTTTTCCTTTGCCGCAGATAAAATATTCTGCTCTTCAAGCGCCGCCTCCTCATTTATCGAGGAAATAATTTTTTCAAGTCCCATACCGGACACCACCTTAAAGGGCAATATTGTAAACTATAAGGATTGAAACAAGCAATGCAAGAATAGCATAGGTTTCAACCATTGCCGCCATAATAACACCCTTCATACTGTGCTCGGGCTTTTTGGCTACTATGCCTACACCTGCCGCGGCAGTTTTACCCTGTGCAATACCCGAAAAGAGACCTACTATTCCGATAGGCATACCCGCCGCAAGGAACATAAGTCCTTGAGAGACGCTCAAATCAACCGCGCCGCCGCCGAGAACTCCTATACGGCTTAACATAAGAATTGCCGTTAAGAGGCCGTAAAGTCCCTGCGTACCGGGAAGAAGCTGAAGAATAAGAACCTTACTGAATTTTGAGGGGTCAACAGATACTACGCCCGAAGCCGCCTCACCTACAAGACCTACTCCCTTTGCAGAACCGATGCCCGCAAAAAGTGCCGCTACTACAGCACCCGCTATTGCCAATGCCAAACCTAAACTCATCATTTTTTAATATCCTCCTTGAATTTGTAATATTTTGTATTTACAGTGAGCGGCTGAAATTCTCTGCCGCCGCCCTCGTAAAATTTTGAAAAGAGCTCAACGAACTGCAAACGGTCGGTATGAACATAAGCACCGAGCAGGTTTATTGCAAGGTTTGCTATATGCCCCACAACGAAGACCAAAGTAAGCATTATTGCCTTTAAAACGGGATTTGAAGGCATTGTTCCTATAAGGTTTATAACGCCGGCTATACTACCCGTTGCAAGGCCGAGTGCCAAAAGTCTCGAATAGGATAAAATATCGCTTAAATATCCCGTTGCCATATTATAAAGACCGTAAAGTCCGCCGAAAATTCGTGCCACAAAGCTTTTTGAGGTTCTGCCGGACGTAAGCACAACGAGAATTACGCCTACTATCGCCATGTAACCGCCAATGGTGGAAAGAATCGGCGGAACGGTTGTAAGAATTCCGGCGCCTATCGGGGCTACACCGAGTATTGTGATATAAACCGGAACTACCTCACAGACCGCATCCCATTTTTTACCCTGCCGCCAGAGGTTTACGAAGTTTGCGCCGAGTCCCAAAAAGAGGTGGCATATACCGAGACCGAATGAAAAAAGCAGAAGCTTAATCGGGTCGGTAAGGGGCTCAAACCAGAGCGCCAGGCTACCTATTTCTTTACCGAAAAACTCTCGCGCCACCACCGGAACTATATCTCCGAACCAACTGCCGAAGAGGGCGCCCCATATAACGGTGGAAATTCCGCAATAGCAGAACATTTTCATAGTTTTTCGCATTTTTTCTTCGAGGTGCATCTTCTTTAAAGCGAAGGTTGTACCGATTACCATAAGCAGACCGTAGCCCGCATCGGAAAGCATCATACCGAAGAAAAGGTAGTAGAAAAACGACATTACCGGTGTGGGGTCCAAATCGTTTTTGGCGGGCATAGCATACATCTCGGTTATGCTCTCAACCGGAGCGGAGAAGCCCGAATTCTGAAGCAGAACCGGAACGTCCTCATCTTCACCGGGGTCTGTAACGGTTATTGCCAAATCAAATTTTTTCTCGAACTCTCTGCAAATCGCGTCCACATTTTTTTCGGGGATAAATCCCGAAACTATCATGGTTTTACCGGTGAAGCCCATACGTGAAAGTGCCTTATATTTATCGCAATGAAGCTGCAGGCAATCGCTTGTAAGCTTGAAATCCTCTCTTAAAGCCGCAAATTCCTTTATATGCTCCGAATTTTGTCCGATAGCCTCGATATTTGCATTTATATCTTTTTCGAAAATCTCAATCTGTTTTAAAGGAGGCTCGGAATAGCTTTCGGGGAAGGCGGAAAAGCCCATTTTGCGAAGCTCCTGCTCACATTTGCTTTTATCCTCTTTCAAAACCACAACGCAGATATTGGTCTGCGCTTTCAGCTCCGAAATCACCTTAACAAACGAGCCCTCCGGCAAAGCTTCGGCTATTGCCGATTCAGAAATTCTTTCGGGAATACTTCCTATAAATACGGCGGTGGTTTTGGTGCCGGCAAAATCGGTTGGAATATCAAGCGCTTCCCAGCTTTTAAGGGAATCCCGCAATGCCATAAGGCGAGAATTTTCGGTTTTACGGTCTTCACTATCCTTATTCGCGATTATAATTTCATTCGCCGATTTTAAGGTTTCTTCAAGCTTTTCGGTTATTGTGCCGAATACTTTTTTATCAATTTCTTTTCTGCCCGAAAAGGATTCGAGGAGTCCCGCTTTTTCGGGCGAAACGGTTTCGAGTATCTCAAGGGCATTATCAATCCTCGTTTTATTTTTTTCAAAAAGAGCTAACGAGTTTGCAGTTGCAACCTTTACAAGCCGCTCATCGGACATATCCTCAATTTCCACAACGCCCCTCTTTGCAGACGCTCTATTACCCTCTTACCATCGGAAATCTTGGCGATAATCTCGATTTTTTTCATTTTAAGTTTTGCCGTAGGACCACCTCCCTTTTAAAGCAAAATCCGATTTATTTAAGGAAAAGCTCCGCCGCCGCTGTCACGGCGCTTGCCTTTCTATCCTCTACCTGTAGGCTGAATGCCTTTAAATCGGCCTGCCTTTTGGCAAGTCGGTCTTCAAACATCTTATCGGTTGTTTTTTTGTTTTCGAGCAAAAGCTCTTTTTCTTTTTCTTCAGCCTGCGCTTTTTTAGAAGCGAGTAATTCCTGCGCCGCCTTTTGCGCTTCTTCAATTATTGTATTAGCTTTCTGCTCGGCGCTTTTTAAAGCCTCATCGGCGTTTTTTTCAGCCTGCAAAACACTTTCAACGGTTTTGGAAATCATAATCTCTCTCCTTTATTTTTTATAAGCAAAAAGGGAGCCAATCCCTACAGACAGCTCCCCTCATATACAATATTTAACTGAAAATGTTCGTTTCTATTTTTTATATTTTACCACACTTGCAATAATATGTCAAGAATTATTTGGGAATTTCTGCCTATATACATTTAAGTAACACTACTGCTTAAAATAGTCTTCCAGCCGATATATCGG
>JAGHTJ010000060.1 GCA_018065375.1 Candidatus Equinaster intestinalis
AAAACCGACAGAATCCCAAGCTCCGCATGAAGAATCGCAACAAGAACCGGAACCGGAGTCGGAAAATGAACCTGAATAAAATTATATTGGAGTTATAAAAATGCGTCAAATTGTTAAAACAGAACTGATTTATTACAAAACCCCCAAGGACTTTGAATTTGAGTTCAACCTCGGCGGAATCTGTCAGATGCGAATTTTATCGCAGATTACAGAAGCGCGCAAGGAGTTTCTCGTTTCCCTTTCAAAGGCAGTTGGCAGAAGCAAAATTATCCTTATATACACCGAAATTGATGACGTGCTTATAAATACACTTTCTGCCGCCACCGGCTATTCAAAGGAAAAGCTTGATTGTCCTACATTTAATATTAAAGATACAAGCATTAAAGAAATTCCAAAAAACTCTGTTCCTTTGGTAACCTCAAACGGTGTGCTCGGAGGGTTCATTCTTGAGTCGGGTCAGCAGTCTCTTATTATCATTACAAAAGATAAACCGATAAGAAACGAAATTATGACCTCTTTTGTAAATCAGTATATTAAAGATGTAAGCGAATTTACCCCGCCTGCCCCTGACGAAAATGGAAATCAAGCAGAAACAGTACCCGCTGCGGAAGTTGCTGAAATTCCTGAAGCACCGGTAGCTCCGGTAACCGATGTTTCCGATACCGAAGCCGCCGCAGAAGCGGCCGATGAACCTGCTCCCGCCGAAATTCCGGCAGAAGAAAATGCCGAGAAGACTCCCGAACCGATAGAAAACGAGGTTACCGAAGCCGTAAAAGATGAACCTGCCGATTCGGCCGTTACCGAAAATAACGATAACACCGAGAGCAATGTCACCAAAGCAGAAGAAGAAGAAGAAGAAGAAGAAGAAGAAGAAGAAGAAGAAGAAGATAATTCTCCCCATACCGCAACACTTAATCTTCATCAAATTCCCTCCTACGTAATGGACGACAATTTGTATGATGAAGACGAGGTAGAGGTTACCATCGAAAAGGTGAAAAGAAACAAAGAAAAAAAGAAAGAACCCATGAGCATTACTGCTCTGTTCTTCCTTATAATAATCTGCTTCCTCGTTGCTTTCATCGGTTATACATTTATAATACAACCTATTCTCAACGGAAAATCACTAATAGAAAATTTCCAATATTATTGGTCGATTTTGTTCTGAAAAAAGCTCCTCACAATTTTTTGATGTGAGGAGCTTTTAATATCACTGTGAATTATTTGAGCCTACCTTAATCGTGGTCGTATAGTATTTACGACTGCGATATATTTGTACCTTAACCGAGCTATTGGGTGTTGTATTAGCAATTTCATCATACAAATCGTTGTAATTTGAAATAGCCTTGCCGTTGAATTCAACAATTATATCACCGGTTCTGATACCTGCTTCATAAGCGGGTCCGCCGTCATTAACGCTCTTTACAACCGCACCCTCTGGGAAGCCGAGCTCGCGCAGGGTTTCACCGTCATAACGCTCGCTCAAGGTAATACCGATATAGGGATTGGGGTCGTATTCCTTAACAATAATTCTGTCACAAATGTCCTTTACGGTATCAATGGGAATTGCAAAGCCCATGCCCTCATAATCCGTAGCGGCAATTTTGGAGCTGTTTACACCAATAAGCTGACCCTTGATATTAACAAGCGCACCGCCCGAGTTTCCGGGGTTTATAGCCGCATCTGTTTGAATTAGGTTTACCTCGGTTTTAGAAGAGCTATCCGGCACTACACGGTTAAGTCCGCTTATAACTCCGTATGTTACAGAACCCATAAATTCAAGTCCGCCCGGGTTACCTATTGCCGCAACAAACTGACCGGATTTAAGCTTTGAAGCGTCACCCAATTCTATTGCCGGCAGATTATTTGCCGAGATTTTTATAACCGCGAGGTCGTGCGAAATATTGTAGCCCACAACCGATGCTTCGTATTCCTTTTCGGTATTCGAAGAAAGGAAAACCGAAATTTTTGAGGACGAGGATGTAGCCGCGCTCTCTATAACATGGTAATTGGTGATAATGTAGCCGTCTTTAGTATATATAATTCCCGAGCCCTCGCCGGTAGATTCAGAGCTGCCTCCGAAAAAGCTGATTACTGCGGCGGTGGTACGAATGCCTACAACGCTCGGCGTAACCTTTGCGGCCACCGCTTCAATAACATTTTCGGCGGTTTCATCAACATTTATATTGATTTCCGATTGCGGTACATTATTAGTCACACCGTTGCTCTTTCCGGTAAGAACGTCCTTATTAAGATAGGTAAATACTCCCAAAGACGCTACCGAGCCGATAATTGCGGCAAGCAAAACGCTAACTATTACTATACCGGTTTTAACGCCCTTACTTTTAGGGCCTTTTGAATTATCCTTAAAGCCGCTCGGATAGTGATAATTTGCCGTCTGACTTTCCGCCGACTCAAAATCAGCTTTCTTCTCTTCTTCGGACTCCGTTGGCGGATTGAATTCGCTGAAATCATCGGCATCATCTATCGGCTGTGAGTTCGGAACGGTATCATCAAAATCGTTAAAACCGTCCGTTTCAGGTTTCTCGGATTCCGGCTCATTATCCCGACCGAATGAAAAGGTTTCGTCATTAAAACTACTGTTAAACTCGTTGTTCATAAAAAGACTTCCTTAATTGAATTTAAGTTTATAATAAAACCGAAATGTTAACTGAACTTTAACAAAATTGAAAGTTTTTAAAACTTTCTTCTCTTGATTTTTACATACGGTGCAACGTCATTTTCGTCTTTGCGCGCCTTTATATCTTTATAAAATGTATAAACGATATATGCCGCAATACCCACAAAAACAAGAATAGCCAGAATTAAAATGATTATGGTAATTACGGTATCGGCGCCCACCTTGCCGAGCTCGGTATCTCCCGTATATTCGAATGAGGATATGAGGGAAAGCTTTATATTTTCATCAATAATATCATTTCCCGATACGGTATAATTTATGGCATACAACTCGCCGTTTTTTACGGTGATAAGCTGAAAGCCCGAAAAGACACCGCCCTTATCCTTGTTTTCATATTCAAAACGTATAAAGCGGTTTTTTCCGCAATCAACTATACCGTAATCATTTGAGCCGAGAATTTTATCAAAAATCTCGTGGACTCCGTTATCGTCCACAAAATACAAATCGTCAATTTCTCTTGCAAATTCGGCAGATTTTCGGGTTAAAGTTATCTCTCCCGATTTTTTATCGGTGGCATACACAATTACCGATTTTTCCTTTATGTAATCCTTGAAGGATTTTTCCGAAAAATTGATACTGTGAAGATATTCCTTATTC
>JAGHTJ010000163.1 GCA_018065375.1 Candidatus Equinaster intestinalis
ATGCAGATGTTTGGAGTATTTATATGAAAATTTTTGAAATAATTTTACTCATTTTTATTATTATTTACGGAATGATATATCTTTTTTTGCTTTCGAAAACCGAAAAACCGCTAAAGTTTTTCGGGCTAAAGGCAGTTGTTATGTTTATACTTATTGCGGTAATAAACCTTACAACCTTTGCAAGCGGTCTGCATATTCCGGTGAATTACTGTACCATAATCGGTACTTCGGTGGGTGGTGTACCGTTTTTGGGCGGTGTTTTGATGATAAACAGCATTTTTTCTCTTTAAAAAACCGCCGGCTTATGTTAAAATAAAGATGAGGTGAAGGCTATGTTACAGCTTATTTTAGGCAGAGCGGGAACGGGTAAATCCTATACCGTTTTTGAAAAAGTGAAGACCGATGTTGAAAAGGGCAAAGAGGTTGTTATTCTTGTGCCCGAGCAGTTTACCTTTGAATGCGAAAGAACTCTGCTACATACCTTGGGTGATAAGGCTTCTACTAATGCCCAGGTAATCAGCTTTACCCGCCTTTATGATGAGGTGGCGAGAAGGGTAGGCGGCAGGGTTGCCGATATAATAAGCGAAAGTAACAGAACCGTACTTATGGGGCAGGCGCTCAAGGAGTCGCGGGAGCGTCTTAAAATTTGGGGAAGATATGCTTCCTCTGCCCGCTTTGCGCAAACTCTGCTCTCAACCGTAACCGAATTTAAAACCTCGTGTGTTACAAGTGAACAGCTGGCCGAGGTTGCCGATAACGTAAAGAGTGATTATTTAAGATGTAAGCTTCACGATGTTGCCGTAGTTTATTCGGCGTATAATGCCCTGCTCGGCGGCAGGTTTTTAGACCCGCAGGATAATCTGGACAGGCTGGCTTCAAGTCTTTTGGATTATAAGTTTTTCGAGAATAAAACCGTTTATGTTGATTCCTTTAAAAACTTTACCGGTCAGCAGTACAGAATTATCGACCGTATAATTTCTCAAGCGGCAGATGTAACATTCGCCTTTACAACCCCCGATTTGATTTATGATAAATTCGATATTTTTAAATGTGTACGCGATACAATAAAGCATATTACCGGCATTGCCGAGAAAAACGGAAAAAGGTTTGAAAAACCGCAGTATCTTACCGAATTTCATTTTAAAAATGAGAGCTTAAAAAGTATTGAAAGTGCTTTTTCGGACAACCATCTTACCGAACTGACTCCCTTAAATGATGTTGCGGTTTGCGAGTGTGAAACGCCTTACGATGAGGCGGAATTTGCCGCACGCACGATTAGAAAACTCGTCCGTAAAGAGGGCTACCGCTATCGTGATTTTGTAATAATCGCAAGGGACGCCGAAAAGTACAGAAGGGCGGTTGAAACAGCCTGCCGCAAAAACGGTGTTTTCTGTTTTTCGGATAGAAAAAGAAGTGTTGTGGATATGCCTCTTACGGTGCTTATCAGCGCATATTTAAAGCTGGCATCATCGTATAAAACGGAATATATTTTTGAGGTTTTTCATTCGGGACTTACGCATCTTACCGAAGAAGAAATCTGCGAAATTGAAAATTATGTATATATCTGGGATATTGACGGCAACGATTGGCTGAAAACCTGGGATATGAACCCAAAAGGCTTTGAAACGGTTGATGAGGACAAGCTTTCGGAATATAACGAAGCCCTTGCAAAACTGAATTCCTGCCGTCAAAAAACGGTGGATAGTATAGAGGCTTTCCGCAGACGTTTTAAGGGCACGCCTCAAAATATGGTGCTCGCGGTGGTTGAGCTTATCGAAAAACTCGAAATCGGTTCAAAACTTAAAGAGTTTTATTTTGAAAACAAACAAAAGGATTCCGTCAGCGATGATGCAAAGCAGGGCTATGATGCCATAATGGAAGCGCTGGACGGTATTGTAAAATGTCTGCCCGAAAAGGAAATTACAATAAAAGAATTTATCGATAACTGGGAGGTTTCGGTCGAGGCAATAACGGTAGGTAATATTCCGCAGATGCTTGATGAGGTAACCTTCGGCTCTGCCGACAGAATAAGACCTTCAAGACCGAAAATCGCATTTATTTTAGGGGCTTATCAGGACGAATTTCCCAAAACTGCGCCCCGGGTTGGTATTTTCGCTTCCCACGAGCGTGAAGCACTCAAAAAAGGCGGTATTGATATTTTCGATACCGATATTTCGGTGGCTGTAGAGGAGGATTACCTCGTTTACACCTCGCTTTGCTGTGCCTCGGAAAAGCTCTTTGTAAGCTATCCTGCCTTTGCAGGTAAGGATTCGGGAGTTTTGCCATCGGAAATAGTAAACACCCTTAAAAATTCCTTCGGAGATAGCCTTAAAGTATTAAAAGAGCCCGCCGATAAACTTGATTTTGAAAACACACCCGAAACCGAAAAAGCGGCAGTTTCTTATATGTGCAGTTCTTATAATGTTAATAAATCTGCAAGTGTTACTGCCGAAACGGCGCTTAAAAACACGGCGGGTATTTCTATTGACGGTTACTTAAAATCCGCCGATAAACAAAATACGTTTATATCCGAAGCCTCTTCTGAAAAGTTATTCGGTAAAAAGCTTTCGGTATCGGCTACAATGTTTGAAAGCTATTATCAGTGCCGATTTAAGTTTTTCTGCAAGTACGGCTTAAGGGCGAAAAAGCTGCAAAAGGCAGAGCTTAACGGTATGCAAAGGGGTACGGTAGTCCATTTTGTTATGGAAAAACTGATAACCGAATACGGTAAGAAAATCGGAGAGCTCGGAAAGGACGAAATTGACAGTCTTGTAGACCGCTATATTGCCGAATATATTGCTCAAATCGGCGGTGTGGAGGAGTTTTTCGATGAACGTATGAAATACCTCATTTCGAAAGTAAGCACCCTCGTAAAGGACGTTGCGCTTCAGGTGGCGGCGGAGTTTGCACAATCGGATTTTTCGCCCGATTACTGTGAGCTGAAAATCGGAAATTCGGGAGCGGTTAAGAGCAAACGTCTTATATGCGAAAACGGTACCGAAATGACCGTAAACGGCAGTATTGACCGCGTTGATATATGGAACGGTTATGTTCGTATAGTCGATTATAAAACCGGTAAAAAGAATTTCCGCCTTTCGGACGTTCTTGTAGGACTGAATATGCAAATGCTTTTGTATCTATATTCTCTTATCAGAGGTCAAAACGAGGATTTCAATAAGCTTGCGGCGGCAGGTATTTTGTATCTGCCTTCCCGCCGTCCTAAAAAGGATAACGATTTAACAATGAACGGTATAATCGTTGATGAAGAAAAGGTATATACCGCCATGGAAAAGGAAAATGCGGGTCAGTTTATACCGAAATACACACTTGATAAAAACGGTCAGCCAAGCAGCAGCTCCTATGTTGCGCCGAGCGTTTTTGAAACGGTTTTCGATTATATTGAAAAGCTTCTCGCTAAAATGGCAAGGGGAATTGAAACGGGAGATATGAAGGTTTTGCCTACCGATAACGAAACCGAAGCCTGCCAATACTGCGATTATTATTCGGTTTGCTGTTATGAAAACGGCGAGCACGCCGTAGCTCAAAAGCTCTCAAATGCCGATGCATTATTAAAAATCAAGGAGGAACTCTGATGGATAAGAAATGGACACCCCGGCAGGACGCGGCAATTCATATTTCTTCGGGTACCCTTGTAAGTGCGGCGGCGGGCTCGGGCAAAACTGCGGTTCTCGTAGAACGCATAATTGATCGTATTACCTGCGAAAATCCGATTTCAGCCGACCGTTTGCTGGTTGTAACCTTTACCAAGGCGGCGGCAAAGGAAATGAAAACAAGAATAGAACAGCGTCTTGACGAAGAGTGCCGCAAAAACCCCACCGGAGAATTATTAAAGCAGAGAATAAAAATCAAAAATGCAAAAATTTGTACCATAGATTCATTTTGTAATGATTTAATCAAGGAAAATTTTGACCGACTTGATATTTCACCCGATTTTTCAATAGGAGATGACGGCGCACTTCTTACCCTTTCCGAAAAGGCAATGAAGCGCGCCCTTGATGAGGCATACGCCGAAAAAACTGACGATTTTTTACTTTTGCTTGAGGCGCTCGGCGGCGATTACGATGAGGGCAGTTTAAGGGATAATATCAAGACTATATGCTATAAAAGTGATAATATGCCATTTGCCAGGGAATATATCGAAGGTCTTATCGAGAAAAACAATAGTGAAGAAGTCTTTATAAATGCCAAACAAAAAATACTCGATACCGTATCGGCAAAGCTTACCTCGGCGGTTAAAAGGCTTACCTCGTTTTTGCAGTTTTTAAATGAAGATGAGGTACTTAAAAAGGCATACGGACCCTGCTTTGAAGATGATATAAGGGGTTACTGCGCCGTTATTGAGCTTTGTAACCAATACGATTATGACGGTGTATTTGAGGCTCTGAAAAGCTTTTCCTGGGAAAGGCTCGGAACTTCCTCTGCTTGCCAGGATAAGGAATTGAGCGAAGCCGCAAAAAAAGCGAGGGATTACGCTAAAGGGCTCACAAAATCAATGGCAGAGCTTGTGGGAAGCGATGAAGCTACCGCATTTGCGGATTTCGAATATGCAAGACGGGTTTTGGGGGCGCTTTTGAAGCTTACCCTTTCATACTACGATAAGTATTTCGCACTTCGCCGCGAAAATAATGTTATGACATTCTCCGATACCGAGCATTATGCGTTAAGCCTTGTTTGCAGGTATGAAAACGGTGAAATTAAAATCCGGGACGATGCCGATGATATTATAGAGCGCTTTGATGAGGTGCTGGTTGACGAATATCAGGATACAAACGATATGCAGGACCGCCTTTTTGCCGCACTTTCGGATAACGGTAAAAAGATTTTTATAGTGGGGGATATTAAGCAGAGCATTTACGGCTTCAGAGGGGCTAATCCCGCACATTTCGCCGAAAAAATGGAATCCTACGTGAAATTTGATGAGGCTATAGAGGATGAACTTAAGAAAATTTCTCTTTCTTCAAATTTCCGAAGCAGAAAGGGTATTTGCGATTTTGTGAATTTCTTATTTTCTGTCACTATGAACGGCGAAAACAGCAGTTTGCAGTACACAGAGGAAGAAAAGCTTAATTTTGCGGCAAAATACCCCGAAAATGATGAAACACAGGTTGAAATAAGCTTTGTAAGTACACCGTCTACCAGAAGCACGAGAAATGACGATGCAAGGAACGTTGCCGAATATATACTCGAAACGATGAAAAATTCCTTTGTTACCGATAAGCAGACAAAGGCTTTGCGCCGTCCGCAGTTTTCCGATTTTGCGGTAATTATGAGGGAAATCAGCTCGAGCGGTCAAATATATGCCGAGGTTTTCCGGAATGCGGGTATTCCCGTAACCTATAACAACACCGATTTCTTAAAGCGCACCGAGGTAAATCTTCTTTTATCACTTCTTTCGGTTATCGAAAACAGAACAAGGGATATAGAGCTTATTTCGGTTATGATGTCGCCCGTATTTTCCTTTACGGCGGACGAGCTTGCCGAAATACGTCTTGCAAATCGCGGTTCAAATATCTTTGCGGCGGTCAGCGCAAGCGCGGCGCAGGGCAATAAAAAATGCGAGGAATTTTTAAACCTTATACGTTATTTTAAAGTCTGCTCGATTTCTATGAGTATTTCCGAGCTTATAACCGAGATTTTCGATCAAACCGATATGCTGAATATCGTAAGTGTGCTTAATGACGGTGATGCGCGCCGTAAAAATCTGCTTACCATTCAAAAAATGGCATCGGATTATGAGGCCAGCGGTTTTTCCAAGAGCATTTCGCTATTTACGGACTATCTTAAACGTATGGCGGAAAAAATGAAATCGAATAATGCCGCAAATACGAATGCCGTAAGGATTATGACCATTCACGAGTCTAAAGGTTTGCAATTTCCGATTTGCATAATTGCAAACTCGGTAAGACCTTTCAGCAATTCCGATAGCTCGGCCTCCCTTTTGCTCGATAACGAATTTGGTGCGGCTTTGCGTTTTAATGATGAAAATGCAGTTAAAAAGAAGTCCTATATAACATTAAAAGCAATTTTACAAAATGCGGAAAAAGCGGGGCTTGACGAAGAATTGCGCCTGCTTTACGTTGCCCTTACACGTGCTGAAGAAAAGCTCTTTATTTCGGTTACCGGAGGCAATGCCGAAGAATTTATAGGGGCTTATTCAATTTATGCAAAAAACAGCGAAAATCTCGAAAATTACCTTGAATATACTCCCGAATTCGGCAGCTTTGCCGATATAATTCGTTTTGCGATTATGCTGCACCCCGATATTCGTTTTGCAAGGGATAAAAGCGGAAGCCACGGTTTAACACTGGATACCGAAAGTCATATCAAGATTACATTTAAGGATAAGGCGGATATTGTTCTCCCCGAAAATGAAAATTCGGATAAAGCGGAAGAACCCGCAATAGATACCGGAATGGCTTCGGAAATTGAAGACGGTATAAAATTCGTATACCCCTATGAAAATATAAGGGATATAGAATCGAAGGCGGCTGTTGCCATAATTGCAAATAAGGCGGACGAAAGGGATTTCAGCTTTACCTCAAAGCCGGCATTTATGTTTAAATCGGGTCTGGATTCTGCAAAACGCGGAACGGCGACCCACCGATTTATGCAGTTCTGTGATTTCGAAAAGGCGAGCGTGAATATTGAAGCCGAAGCCGACAGATTATATGAATACGAGTATATAACCCAAAATGAACGGAACGCCGTATATTTGGATGAAATTTCGGAATTTTTCAAAAGCGAGCTATACGGAAGAATTAAAAATTCCGATAGGGTAGAGCGCGAAATGCGGTTTTTAACCGAAATGAAGGCGGGATTTTTAAATTCCGAATTGCCGCAATCGGTAAGCGGCGAGCAGGTGGTGGTACAAGGCTCGGTAGACTGTGTTTTCGTTGAAAACGGTCAGATAGTCGTTGTGGATTTTAAAACCGATAGGGTAAAAACTCCGGAGCAGCTTTCTAAACCTATGAAGTTCAGCTTGATATTTATGCCAAGGCTTGCTCTAAAATATTCGAAATGCCGGTAAAAGAAAAAATCATTTATTCATTTGCTCTTTCGCGTGCGATAAAATTAGCATAAATTTTCCAAAAAAATGTCGTATTTTAGTTATATTCTCTTGATTTTTTTACTTTATTATGTTACGATAATTAAAAATAGGGTTTTTATGTTTTGCACTAACCGCTGTTTTGATATTTAAAGATATGGAGTGAAATCAATTGTTATTGGAATCTTCCGCACTGCTTGAACAGGCCGATGATACTGTAGTATGGGCTTGATAGCATTGGTGGCTATCATTATTGTCGGTGGTATTACGGCAAGGATAATCAAAAAATTCGGTAGTTTTAAAAGAAAATTATCGTATATAAATATGGAAATTTCAAGAACCACCGGCGGCGAAAGAAAGCAGTGGAAGAGAAGAAGACGCAAACTTTGGATTTCCTGGCTTCCGTTTACAAAGAAGCGCTTTTAGTTTTTTAAATATTTAGGAAGGATTGTTTTTATGGAAGAAAATCAAGGCTTTGAATTTGATATACTTGATATACTTAAAGCTTTATATGAGGGTAAATTTCTCATAATTGCACTTACGGTTTTGCTCTCTTTGGCTTTAGGCTTTTATAATTATTTTAATAAGGGCTACAGCTATACCTCTACGGGAACCATGTATGTAAGCAATATCAACACCGAGCTCAATAATAACATTATCGAAAGCGGAGATATTTCCACATCCCGTTTCTTGAGCTCATCTTATATCGAAATACTCAGATCTCGTTCATTCCTTGTAGATGTAAGTGATGCGATAGGCGGTAAGGTTTCTGCCGGTGCGCTTAAAGGTATGCTTGCTATATCACAGGTAGAAAGCACCGAGTTTATAACCATTACGGTTACGGCGGGCACGGCTGAATTGGCCCACGATATTGTAGCGGCGGTTATGGAAAAAGCTCCGGCGAAGCTTATCAGCATATATGATGGCGGTACTGTAAAAACATTGGACGAAGCATCGTTGCCTTCAGCTCCAAACGGAAGAGGAATTCAAAACGATTTCCTTACCGGCGCCGGAATCGGATTCGTTATAGGTGCGGCGATTATAGTTGTTAAGAGATTGCTTGACAGAAGAATCAGAAACGTTGCAGATATTGAAAAGCGTTACGAAATTTCAATCCTCGGCGAATTTCCGCTTGTGTAATCGGAGGTAAGTATGGGACATCATTCAAGTAAAGGCTTATTGCTTTCCGCACAGCTCAAAAAGCAGAGCAAACGCGGAGATAAATTTGCAGATGCAAAAAAGCAGATAATAAATAAGGAAACAAACTTTAATACACTCGAAACCTATAAATCTATCAGAACGAGTATTATGTTTTCAATACCCAAAAGCGAGGGCGGTAAAGCGGTAGTTGTAACCAGCTCCATTCCGGGCGAGGGCAAAACAACCACGTGTACAAACCTTGCGATTACCTTTGCTCAAATGGTGCAAAGGTAGTACTGGTTGATTGCGATTTGCGTAAATCAAGAACTCACAGATATTTGGGCATTACGAGAAAATGCGGAATTACCAATTATCTTTGCGGACTTAATACTGTAGACGAGGTTATTAAGCACACCGATTCGGAAAATCTTGATATCATCACCTCCGGAGATATTCCGCCGAACCCCGCAGAGCTTATAGCATCGGAAAGCTTCGCCGAAATGATGAAGGAGCTTAAAAGCAGATACGATTATATCTTCATTGATACTCCGCCCCTTAATATCGTTACCGATGGTATTATTGCGATGAAATATTGCTCGGGCGTAGTTTTGGTAGTTCGCCTCGGTATGACAACCTACGATATGATGGATAAAACGGTTGCCGATATTAAAATGGCAAATACCAAAATACTCGGTTCTGTAGTAATCGGCGCGGGAGAAAAGAAGCCGAAATACGGCCGTAAGGGTTATTACGGTAAGTATAATTATAACTATAAGTACAACTATAAGTATAAATACGAGTATACGGATAAAACCTCGGAAAACGGTAAAAACGGAGAAACGGATAAGTAATGATAGATATTCATGCACATTTTTTGCCGCAAATGGATGATGGTGCAGAAAGCGTAGACGAAAGCCTTGCAATGTTGTGGGCCGCGTATCAGCAGGGGGTTACTACTGTGGTGGCAACTCCGCATTGTATAATCCATGGTAAAAATTCCGTAAATCAATTTTTAAAGGCTCGAAAGGCGGCATACGGAAAAATTAAAAAAGTTAAAAATTTACCGGATATAATCCTCGGTGCAGAGGTTATGATGGACCACGATTTGTCGGATGATCCGGATGTAAAGAAGCTTTGCATTGAAAATACCGATTATATGCTTATAGAATTTGCAAATATGGGTATCGGTGTAGGAGAAACGGAGTTTGAGTATATCTATAATCTTACTCTGCTCGGAATTAAACCGATTATAGCTCATATTGACAGGTATCCTCATTCATTGCGGATTATGTCGATGCTGGGGGACCTTGATGTAATCTTTCAGGTGAATGCCGCAAGATTTGTCTCGCGCATTGAACGCAAAGATGTTGCAAAAATCCTGAAAACGGGTTACTCGGTTGTGGTTGCAAGCGATATGCACAACACTAAATCGCGCCCCTGCCGTATGAAAGAGGCTCACGAGATGTCAATTCGGCATTTCCTGGCGAATACCAAAAGAATTTTCCCCGCAAACATTGAAAGCTTATGCGAAATGTAAACAGACCGATATAATTTCTTTTACTGAAATTACATCGGCCTGTTTTTTTACAGCAGTATGGGTTGCAGTTGCTTACCCTCAAGGGCAAAAGCCACGGTTTTTTCTATAAGTGAAAAATCGGAAATCAGCGAGTTGTTTTTACCGATGGGGTCATCCTGACCAAACGGTACAAAATAGATATTCTTCGTATTAAGAAGCTTGCCGATGTTCATGGCAGAGGCTCCTAATGCATCGTTGGTTGCTATTGCGAGTACAACCGGACGGTTATTTCTCAAATGCGCTTTTGCCGCCATTGTTACTGCCGAATCGGTTACGCCGTTGGCAAGCTTGGCGAGGGTGTTTCCGGTGCAGGGCGAAATAATAAGTACATCAAGGAGCTTTTTGGGTCCTATCGGTTCTGCTCCCGCTACGGTGTGTATTATTTCTTTTCCGGTGATTTCTTTAACCTTTTCGCGAAGCTCTTCGGCTTTGATAAATCGGCTGTCGGTTTCATAAACTATCTGCGACATAATCGGTAATATATTCATACCGCTCTTTATCAGCTTTGGTATTTGTTCTACTGCCTGCGCAACGGTGCAGAACGAACCGCATAACGCGTATCCTGCGGTGATTGCTTCCATATAATTACTCCTTTATATCAAAGAAGGTCGGATACGACCTTGGCTATATATTTGCCGCCGTTGCGGGTGCTGTTTTACCGGGTAATGCCGGAGCCGGAATTACCTTGAGTCCGAGGCTCTGCGCAATTTCGGAATCAAAGCCGTAGGGGGCTGATGCCAATTCTATAAGTACCGTGTCTTTTCTGCATCTTTTAAGAGTATCTTTATCAAATATTCTTACGGGTATTGTGTTGAAAATTATATCAAAATCGTTTATGCAGTCTTTAATATCGGCGGTGTTTATGGGCTTGTGGCCAAAAGCCGAAATATATGCAAAATCACTTTCTTTTCTTGCGGAAACGGTGATTTCGGAAGTAAAAGCAGATAATCGGTCGGCAAGAATTTTTCCTATCCTGCCGTTGCCTGTTATAAGACATCTGCTTTCCTGCAGGGTTTTATCGGTATTTAAAATTGCCAGCGCCAATGCGGCTTCCGCTGTGGGAACGGCGTTCATCATCAAAAGCATTTCGCTTTTATAATCAACCGAATTTTTAATGGGAACCTTTCCGCCTGCCAAAACCCTTTGGTGGGTTATTTTTTTGTCGATATTTTCCAGTGGATAACCGAAATTACCAAGCGGATTGAAAAGGTTTTTGCCGTCTTTAGTAGACGGCAGGGGAAGAATTACGGTATCAAATTCACTGAAATCGCGGTTTAAATCTTCTTCGGTAAAATAGTGAGAAACGGTGTGCTCCCGGCTTAAAATTTCGCAAAGGAGCTCCTGGCGTTTATCTCCGCCTAAAATCAGTAATTTCATATAATTCCCCCATAAAAAATTCAGCACCGCAAAATGCTTAATACATTTTATGGCGCTGAATTTAAGTTTGTTACATAAAGCTTTATAGATTGTATTATTTTTTCTTTTTGATTAAATGAGGGCTCTTGAATCACCTGAAAGAGAATGCTTTTAAGAATGCGACCAACCTCTTTACCCGAAATTCCGAGTTTTAAAAGGTCGTTACCGTTTACGGCAAGATGATTTATCTCATAGGGCTCGTCAGAACTTAATATATCGGTCAGTATCGGCAGAGAAGCAGGGGATACCAATAACAGATAATCGATTACCACCACGAGATTTGTATAAAAAAGCATTTTCTTAATTCCAATACGCATCGTACATATTTTCATTTCAAAAAGCAGGTCAAGATTTTTGCAGTATTTTAATAGCTCGCTGTCGGTTTTAAGCTCCTTGCAAAGCTTTTGCGGTGATACTCCCGAGAGAACGCTAAAGCGGTAAAATCTTATCGGTAAATCGTCTTTAAGCGCATTTAATCCTGATAAACTGCAATCCCTTTTAATCCCCAAAAATTCCATACCGCCGCAAATTATCAGGGTTTCGAGTATTTCGGGATTGGGGCTTGTAAGAATTTTCGCAAGCTCTGCAAAAATTCGCTCGCGGCTGACGTTTTTCAGCAGATATGCCGTGTTCTTTATGGCGGTCAATGTGTTCTCTTCTATCGAAAAACCGAGTCTTGCGGCAAAACGTAAAGCCCTTAAAATGCGAAGCGCATCTTCGGTGAAGCGCTTTTTGGGGTCGCCTACGGCACGTATTATTTTATTCTTTAAATCTTCTTTGCCGCCGAACAGGTCAATTATTTCGTTTTCACCGTCAAATGCCATGGCATTTACGGTGAAATCACGGCGGGAAAGGTCGCCCTCAATGCTTTTTAAAAAGGATACCGAATCGGGTTTTCGGTGGTTGGAATAATTACCGTCTGAACGGAATGTGGTAATTTCTATCGGTTTTTTGTCAATAATAACCGTAACGGTGCCATGCTTTATTCCGGTCAAAACCGTTTTATCGAATAAACTTACGATTTCCTCCGGCAGGGCATTTGTTGTAATATCGTAATCGTCAGGCTTTATGTTTAAGAGTGTGTCGCGTACACACCCGCCAACGGCGTATGCCTTGAAGCCTTTGCTTTTTAACGCGGTGAGCGCCGTTTGGACATATTTCGGTAGAGAATACATTTTTTCACCTGCTTTTCAAAAAAAGTGTTTATTTTTTTATAACTTTGCAATATAATAGAATTTAAGAAAACTTTTAAGGGAGACTCTCTTATGAAACAGTTACGAGAAGAAGATAAACTGATTAAATCGGTTAAAAGAGTTCACATGATAGGTATCGGCGGTTCGGGAATGTGCCCGCTTGCCGAAATTCTTAATTCAAAGGGATATATTCTTTCGGTTTCGGATATTAATGAAAGCGACCCGCTAAAGCGAATTAAAAACCTCGGAATAAAGGTTTATATGGGGCATAGCGCAGAAAATGTTCTGGGCGCCGAATTAGTAGTTTATTCTGCGGCAATATCGGCTGATAATCCCGAGCTTGTTTTCGCACGTGAAAACGGAATACCCACTATGGAGCGTTCACACCTGCTTGGTGCTCTTACACGTTATTACGATAATTGTATAGGCGTAAGCGGTACTCACGGTAAAACTACCACTACCTCTATGATAACACAAATTCTCATATTAAACAAGATGGACCCTTCTGCCGTTATCGGCGGGAAATTGCCCCTAATAAATTCAAACGGAATTGCGGGCGGCAGTGAAACAATGGTTTGTGAGTCCTGCGAGTTTGTTGATACATTTTTGCAGATGTCGCCCGATATTTCGGTACTGCTCAATATTGATAATGACCATCTTGAGTATTTTAAAACTATGGAAAATCTTACCGAGTCTTTCCGTAAGTTTATCGGAATGTCAAAAATCGCCTTTGTAAACGGAGACGATAAACGTGTTTTAAAGGCCGCCGCAAATATTGATGCCAAGGTATTCAAATTCGGTTTTGGCGAAAACAATGATTATGTTGCTAAAAATATCGAAAAATCAAAATTCGGATATAGGTTTACGGTATTTAAAAACGGAGAAAGTGTAATCGAGCTTGATATGCACGTGCCGGGTCGTCATAATGTTCTTAATGGTCTTGCCGCCTTTGCGGTTGCCGATTATATGGGAGTTCCCGCCAAGGGAATAAAGGAAGCTCTCGAGAAATTTACCGGAGCC
This sequence comes from Candidatus Equinaster intestinalis, assembly GCA_018065375.1. The sequence goes on from JAGHTJ010000163.1 coordinate 13,412, forward strand.
GGCAGAAGATTTGAATTTTTAGGAGAATATAACGGCTTTATGCTGGCGGACGATTAGGCTCATCATCCCACCGAAATCGAAGCAACACTTTCTGCGGCAAAATCTCTTGATTATAATAAGGTAATCGCTGTTTTCCAGCCCTTTACGTTTTCGAGAACTGCACTTTTGCTTGATGATTTCATTAAGGCGTTAAGCATTGCCGATGAGGTTATATTGATGCCGATAATGGGCTCCCGTGAAAAGAATACCTACGGTATTTCATCGGAGGATATTGCGAAAGGTCTTAATAAATGCACCCTTACTACCGACCACGCCGATACCGCCGAAAAGATACTCCAAATAGCAGGAAAAGGCGACCTTGTAATAACTATGGGCGGCGGAGATGTTTATAAAGTGGCGCATATAGTTCAGGAAAAGTTTTAATTGTAATGGATAACCCCTCTCAACGCGCGGCGTGAGAGGGGTCTTCTTTTATCTTTTTACCGCTTTTCTGTAAATGGCGAAGAATATCTTAATCAGAATATCAGCCGCTACAAACATCAGCGAAAGTATAATCGCATAGGAGTATTGCTCGAAATCGAGCGGAACAAATCCGAAGCAGTCGGCAACGGGTGTTAAAAGACAAATGAAGAGCAGAACTATTGCCGCGGCAACTCCGCCGAGTATATAAACATAATTGGAAATTTTGCTGTTTATCAGCAGTTTATCGCTGGAATTGGGAAGCAGGTGGAGTATTTGTGAAAGGGCGAGAATTAAAATCGCAACGGTTTGTTTTTCCGAAATATTCTGTCCGTGCGAATAGCCTATGAGGGTTATAGCGCAAAGGCTGACAGCCTGCAGGGTTATTGAGATTAGCGAGTCTAAAGAAAACAGCTTTTTGTGCTCCTGCAAACGGTTTTTGTAGGAGCGGTTTTTGCCCTCGGAAAAGCCCATTGTAAATGCGGGAAGCATACTTATAATAAGGCTTATAAGCAAAAGCTGGGGCGCGATGAATAGATTTTCGGAGAAAAGTAAAGCGCCGATGAAAATAGTAAGCAGACCGCCGAGACTACAGCTTAAAAAGTAGTGAAATACCTTTTTTACATTGTAAAAAACGCCGAGGGAGGACTTAATCACCTTTAAAATATTGCTGATTTTAATATCCTCAAGGATAACATCGGCGGCATTTGTAACAACATCGCTCGGAGAATTACTGCAGGTAAATCCTACATCTGCTTTACGAAGAACCGGGGCATCGCTGTTTTTAAATCCGGTTACGGCAACCTTTTCTCCGCTTCGTTCAAGAGCCTTTACAATTCTGTATTTATCATCGGGTGAAACGCGTGCAAATACCGAATAATCATTGATTTTCGCCAACAATTCTTCATCGGTCAATGCTTGAATTTCGGCACCGGAGATTGCCTGCATACCGTCAGGGAAAAGACCGAGCCTTCTTGCTACCGCTTTTGCGGTAGTTATGCTGTCTCCCGTGATAATAACGGTGCGTATGCCGAGCCTTGCGCATTCTTCGATGGCATGTAAGGCTTCGGGCTCGGGAATATCTTCAAGACCGATAAATCCCGAAAAACTCATATTCTGCTCAAGCTCGGTGGCATTCGGAATGGCGGGAACGTCCTCAATTTGTTTGAGCGCAACGGCTATTACACGCAGACCGTCATTCGCCATTTCTTCGCTGATTTTAAGGGCGGCTTCTGTGTTTACATTGTCGCAAAGCTTGAGTAATTCTTCGGGCGCACCCTTTGAAATTACATAATGCTTGCCGCCTATCATATTTATCGAGGTGATTATCTTTCTGCCGTTTTCAAAAGGAACAGAAGCCTCCATGGGGTAGATGTTCAAACTATCCGCAAAGTTAAGGTTTTCGTAGGTAACACAAAACTCCTCGAGCGCCTTATCTCCCGAATCGCGGGCAGCTTCAAAGGAATTATCCTCAAAATTTATACTGTTTCCGCAAAGCATAGCGCTTTTTACTACCGCAATATCGGCAGGCGAGGGAGAATTGACCGATAAATCGCAAACCTCTTTACCGCTGAAAATTTTTGAAACCTTCATTTTATCGGGGGTGAGAACGCCGGTTTTATCAGCACATATAATCGAAATACCCGCAATTTTTTCGAGGGTAGAGGTTTTTGCTATTGAATTGCCCATACGCTCCTGCTTTTTTAAAGCAAGGCTTAATATCAAAGCAACACAAGCGGGTAAAGCCGAGGGGATAACCGCAATGGCCGCTATAAAGCTGTTTGTAAAGGCTTCGGTAACAACATTCGCAAAGCCCGAAGAGGAGAGCATATTTGAAAAAACAGTATATCCGAATATCGCAAAGGCGGCAACTAATGTGATAATCACCGAATATTTGGAGATAAATTCAAGTATATTGCCGAATGAATGTGAGGTGTTTTTGGAAGCACCGGTTATCTTTTTAAGCTTTTTAAGCTCGGTGTTTTTGCCTATATCGGTAACGATGGCTTTTGCCGTGCCATGGGTAATGCAGCACCCCTCGAAAAGCATATTTTTTCGACTGCTCGGTGGTGCAATATCCTCGGCAATGCTCGAAGCGTCTTTTTCGGCATCAACCGTTTCGTGGGTCAGTACAAATTCATCACAGCGCAGATTTACCGATTCCAAAAGCCTTGCATCGGCGGGAATAAGGTCGCCTGCCTGCAAAAGAATAATATCTCCGCATACGAGCTCATCGGAGCTTATTATTTGCTCTGCACCGTCTCTGATTACCTTAACAGAAGAGGTAACAGAGTATTTCATATTGAATTTGATTTTCTGTGCCGCATATTCCTGATAAGCGGTTAAAGCATTATCGAGCAGAATTATTGCCGCCGCAGTAACCGAAAAAATCCATACATTGTTATCACTTATAACCGAAATAATTATCGAAATTATAATGGCAATGAGTGCGATTATGTTGAGATAATTTTTCAGTCTCGAACCCAGCAGTTTTAAATACGAGGGTTTTGTTTTTCTTATTTCGTGTGAATTTTGTTTGTATATTTTCAAGGCTTGCTCGGTGGTAAGACCGCAGGCTTCATCGCTTTCGAAAAGCGAGAGAATTTCCTGTTTTTCAGCGCTGTGCCATATCATAATATCACTCCTTAAAGA
>JAGHTJ010000176.1 GCA_018065375.1 Candidatus Equinaster intestinalis
AAAAAAGGAAAGCTTTATATGATTCCCGAAAATGCCGAAAAACCGATTGACGGCAGAATTGCCCGTGCAGGACTGCTTGCGATTATTGAGGAGAAAAAGAAAAAATTGCAGAGTCTTCGTCCGTTGACACCGGGCGAGGTGGCACGGCTTCGAGAAGAATTTATGGTGGACTTCACCTATAATTCCAATGCCATTGAGGGCAATACTCTGACACTCAAAGAAACCGCTATGGTCTTGGAGGGTATGACCATTGACCAAAAGCCGCTCAAAGACCACTTGGAGGCGGTGGGGCATAAGGACGCCTTTTTATATGTGGAGGATATTGCGAGCAGGAACACTGCTTTGACCGATAGCGTTATTAAAAACATTCACTCTTTGGTTCTTATGAATCAGCCGGAGGATAAGGGCGTTTTTCGCCGTATCCCCGTAAAAATCATGGGAGCATACACAGAGCCGGTACAGCCGTATCTCATTGAGCCGAAAATCACCGAACTGCTCTTAGTAAATGAAGAACGCAAAACCACTATGAACCAACTAGAACGAATTGCTCGTTTCCACTTAGAATTTGAGGGCATCCACCCCTTTATCGACGGCAACGGCAGAACGGGACGGCTGCTGATGAATTTGGATTTGATCGGGAACGGTTACCCGCCTATCAATGTAAAATTTACCGACCGCAAACGCTATTATGATGCCTTCGATGCCTTTTACCGTGACGGCAATGGGGGTAAAATGACCGAACTTATTTCCGAATATGTTGATAAACGGCTGGATGAATATTTGAAAGTTTTTACTTATTAGAGAAAAAGTATTTTCACACATTGTAAAGGAGAATAAATATGGATATTTCCGAGGCACGAGAAATAGTTGAAGCATTGGCAAATGGTGTAAATCCGGTTACCGGTGAAATTCTCTCAAAAGAAAGCTGTTTTAATGAGCCGGATATTATCCGGGCATTATTTTTGGCAACCGAAGAACTTAAAAAATCAGAAAAACGCGGTAATCGCAAATTGCCGGATAATGCCGGCAAGCCTTGGAGCAATGATTTGGATAACGAACTTAAAGAAATGTTTATTTCGGGCAAGAGTAAAAAAGAGATTTGCGAACATTTCGGCAGAACAGCAGGAGCCATTACTACTCGGTTAGTGCGTTTGGGATTGATTCAATCACAAGACGAATTTCGTTATAAATAAAAGCGGTTGTTATAGCTTTCCCCGTTTTTCTTCTCCGTCGGGTATTGATAATTTTCCCTTTTGCAATTCGCATTGCGTACTGAATTATTATTTCAAAGTTTTAATATTTCTCGGTATAAATCCCCGCAAGATACAAATAATAGCATTACGGCTAAGAAAAAAGGGGATTTTAGAATGAAAGCCACAGGAATTGTAAGAAGAATTGATGATTTGGGGCGTGTAGTGATACCCAAGGAAATTCGCCGCACAATGCGTATCCGTGAGGGCGACCCGTTGGAAATTTACACCGATGCCGGCGGGCTCGTGGTATTCAAAAAGTATTCGCCTATGGGCGAGCTTTCTTCGTTTGCTTCGCAGTATGCCGAGGCGCTTTGCCAGGGCACCGAGCTCGGCGTTGCGATTACCGACAGTGATTCGTTTTTAGCGGCGAGCGGCATGCCTAAAAAGGACATTATCGGCTCATCGGTGAACAAGCCCATTGAGCAGATTATAAGCGACCGCAAAACAGTTGTATTTTCTGCCGAGGACAGCACCAAAAACGATGTGGTCTTTGCCGGCCGTGCGGCGCTTGTTGTGTCCCCCGTTATAGCGGCGGGCGATACCGTTGGCTCGGTGATACTTTTCGGCAGTGAAAACAATTCGAGCGCAAGCGAAAGCGATGTAAAACTCGCAAAAGTTGCATCATCTTTTCTGGGAAAACAAATGGAAGGCTGATTTTTGCGAAAAAAGCAATAAAACACTTGCATTTTTGTTTTTTCGGTGTTATAATGTATGCAGAATATGATGTAGGAGAAAAGAGTAGGTTATGCCTGCTCTTTCCTTTTTGTAAAGGGCAGGTGTTAAAGTTGGCAAATGTTGCGGCAAAGGTTTATGAGCTGCTTAAAGCTCCCGTTGAACAAACCGGCATAACCCTTTGGGATGTAAAATTCTTAAAAGAGGGCGCTTCTTACTATCTTCGGGTGTTTATTGATAAAGCAGGCGGCATCGGCATTGATGACTGTACCGAGATAAACCGCATAATCGACCCCATTATTGATGAGGCCGACCCGATTGAAAACTCATATTATTTAGAGGTCTGCTCTTGCGGGCTCGGCAGGGAGCTTACCCGCGATTGGCATTTTGAAAAAATGCTTGGGCAAAAGGTAAAAGTAAAGCTTTATAAGGCAGTAGGCGGGGCAAAGGAAATTTCCGGCGAGCTTAAAAGCTACGATGGCGGCGTATGTATTTTGGGAGAAGCGGGCGAAATATATTTCGAAAAGAAAGATTTTTCGGGCGTTTTTCTTGATGACATAGATTTTTAACACAAATAATTTTCGGAGGTAAAACGGAAAATGAATAAGGATACTAAAGAATTTTTTGCAGCACTCAAGGTTATGGAAGAGGAGCGCGGTGTTCCGCAGGAATTTCTGGCGGAAAAGATTGCCAATGCAATCGTAGTTGCGCTGCGTAAGGACTATGGCGGTAAAGATATCGTTACCTGCACCATAGATACCGAAAAAATGGTTTTTGCCGTAACGGTAAGAAAAGAAATCGTAGATGAGGTTACCGACCCCATGTCGCAGATACTTAAAGAGGATGCGGTTGCCATCAAATCAAAATCTTTGGCGGACGGTTTTGTTGATATCAAACTCGATACCAAGCAGTTCGGCAGAATTGTTGCTCAGACCGCAAAGCATGTTATCCGCCAGGGTATAAGGGAGGCTGAGCACGGCCAGACCTTGGCTGAGTTTAAGGACCGCAACCGCGAGCTTTTAACCGCCACCGTTCAGCAGATTGACCCCAAGACCGGCAACGCCACCGTAACTATCGGCAGAACCGAAACGATTCTGCCCAAGCTCGAGCAGGTTCCGGGTGAGGAGCTCAGTGAGGGCGACCTTATAAAGGTTTATGTGGTTGATGTTAAGGAAACCGAAAAGGGACCCAAGATTATGATTTCCCGCACACATTCGGGCCTTGTTCGCCGCCTTTTTGAAACCGAAGTTCCCGAGATTTTTGACGGTACGATTGAAATTAAATCTGTTTCCCGTCAGGCAGGCGCCCGCACCAAAATCGCGGTTTTCAGCGCCAATCCCGAGATTGACCCCGTAGGTGCCTGCATAGGTCCTAAGGGCGCTCGTGTCAACAATATTGTTGAGGAGCTCGGCGGTGAAAAAATCGATATAGTTAAGTACAGCGATGACCCCGCCGTATTTATAGGCGAGGCACTCTCTCCCGCAAAGGTAGTTTCGGTAGAAATAATCAGCGAAAATCCCAAGGCCTGTAAGGCAACCGTTCCCGATGCTCAGCTTTCGCTCGCTATCGGCAACAAGGGCCAGAATGCAAAGCTTGCCGCAAAGCTTACGGGCTGGAAAATTGATACTCGCCCCGAAAGCGGATTCTACGGCGAGGATACTGAGGACTGATAATGCCTAAAAAAATACCTGTTCGCTCCTGTGTGGGCTGTGGCGAGGCAAGACCCAAAAACGAGCTTGTTCGCATAGTGAGAACACCCGAGGGCGAAATTATAACCGATTTTACGGGTAAAGCCAATGGCAGGGGCGCTTACATCTGCAAAAATGTTCAGTGCCTTAAAAAAGCGGAAAAATCCAAAAGAATTGACCGCTCATTTGGCATAACCGTAGCCGAAGAAATCTACCGAAAACTCGAAAAGGAATTTACCGATGGAGAGTAAAATCAAAACATATCTTGGCTTTGCTTCAAAGGCGGGTAAACTTAAATTCGGTATGGCAAAAACCGAAGAGTCCGCCAAAAAAGGCAAAGCGGAGCTGATAGCTTTTGCAAACGATGTTTCCGATAAAACCAAAAAAGAAATTTTGTTTATCGGCAATAAATATAATGTTGCGGTAGTGCCCCTCGGTTTTTCGGGTGATGAGCTCGAAAAAGCCGTTGGCAGCCGCTGCCTTGTGTTAGCGCTTGAGGATAATTCGTTTGCCAAGGCGATTAAAAACAGTATTGAAAGTATTTAGGAGGGAAGCCTACGATGGTAAAATACAAAATTACAGATGCAGCAAAAGATTTTAATATTACATCGAAAGAGCTTGTGGCTATTCTTGAAAGCAAAACGGGAGAAGCCAAAAAAACTACCGCTTCTTTAGCCGATGCGGAGGTTGATATACTTTTTGCGGTTATGACCGATGCCTACAGCGTAAAGAGTTTTGACGAATACTTTGCAACAGGCGAAACCGCCCGCAAGGACGCCGCTGAAAAGAGAAAAGCCGATAAGGATAAAAAGCTTGCCGAGCAAATGGCAATCTTGGAGCAGTTAAAGGCGGCGGCTGAGGCTGAGGAAAAGGCTAAAAAGGAAGCCGCAAAAGCGGCAAAACAGCCCAAAAAGGCAGAACCCAAGGCTGAGGAAAAGCCCAAAACCGCCAAAAAGGCAGAGCCAAAAGCAGAAGAAAAACCCGAGCCCAAAAAGGTTATTGATGAGCCGCTTGTAGCTCCGCCCAAAAAGCAAAAGGTCGGCGGCGCCGCACCTAACCGCGGTCCCGCGCAGATTCGCCATGTCGATACCCGTACCGTTCAGGTCGATATGGATAAGTATAACGAAAAGTACGAGAATATTGCTCCCGCAAATTCCATGAAGGATAATTATTCCCGTAAGCAGAAAATCAAGCAGAAGTCTCAGGATTACCGCCGCCCGCAGGGTGTAAAGCGCGAAACCGAGGCTGATAAGCTCCGCCGGATGCAGCTCGAAAAAATCAAGAAAACTCCCATTACCGTTACGGTTGGCGAGGAAACAACGGTTGGCGAGCTTGCCGCCGCATTAAAGAAAACCGCCGCGGATGTTATCAAAGAGCTTATGAAACTCGGTATGATGGCAACCGTAAATCAGGTTATCGATTACGATACCGCCGAAATCGTTGTTACCGAAATGGGCGCAAAGATAGAAAAAGCGGTTGTGGTAACAATAGAAGAACAGATTATGGA
>JAGHTJ010000135.1 GCA_018065375.1 Candidatus Equinaster intestinalis
ACATATACCGGTGTTTTCTGGGAAATAAGAGAGCTTTTTGCCCAAACAAAGGACGCAAAACAGCAGGGATACGGTCCCGGCAGATTTTCCTTCAATGTTAAGGGAGGCAGATGAGAGGCCTGCGAGCGAGACGGCATTATAAAAATAGAAATGCACTTCTTGCCCGATATTTATGTTCCCTGCGAGGTCTGCGGCGGTAAACGTTATAACCGTGAAACTCTCGAAGTAAAATATAAGGGCAAAAATATCTATGATGTGCTCGAAATGACGGTGGAGGAGGGACTTTCCTTCTTTTCGGCAGTTCCGAAAATCGCCAAAAAACTGCAAACCCTTTTTGATGTGGGGCTTGGATATATTAAAATCGGTCAACCCGCCACAACACTTTCGGGCGGCGAAGCACAGCGTGTAAAGCTTGCAACAGAGCTTGCAAAGAGGTCTACCGGTAAAACAATTTATATACTTGATGAGCCTACCACCGGTCTTCATTCATACGATGTTGATATGCTTATCAGAGTTTTGCAAAAGCTTGTTGATTACGGTAATACTGTAGTTGTTATCGAGCATAATCTTGATGTTATCAAAACTGCCGATTATATTATTGATTTAGGCCCCGAGGGCGGCGATAAGGGCGGAACGGTTGTATGCACCGGAACTCCCGAGCAGGTCGCAGAATGTAAAAAATCCTATACCGGTCAGTTTCTTAAAAAGCTTTTATAAATTTACACATTATTAACCATTTTCTGCGCTTTTTTCGCTATTATAATAAAAAGGAGGGTTTATATGTTCGGATATGTAAGGGTATATAAACCCGAATTGCGCCTTAAGGAATGGGAAATGTATAAATCGGTTTATTGCGCTCTGTGTAAAAAACTCGGTAAGGATTACGGCGTTTTTGCTCGGTTTACTTTAAGCTACGATTTTACATTTTTAGCCTGCCTTAAGATGTCGCTCGAGGACAGTAATTGCGATATTGAGCGGAAATGCTGTGTATTTAATCCCCTTAAAAGGTGTAATTATTGTAAGGGAATTGATGGTACGCTTGATTTTACCTGCGCCGGTGCAATGCTTTTGCTCTACTATAAAATGCTCGATAATTTAAAGGACGAAAAGGGCATTAAAAAAGCGGGGTATAAAATTGTTTTTCCCTTTTTCAGAAGAGCAAGAAAAAAGGCGCTTAAAAAATATCCCGAGCTGGACGAAATTTTCAGCGAATATATAATAGAGCAGGAAAAGGTTGAAGCCGATAATTCGCGGAGTATTGACCGCGCGAGCGAGCCTACGGCAAAAATGCTTTCAAAGCTTTTTGCAATCTGCGGTGAAACCGATAAAGAGGCGCTTTCACGTCTCGGTTACTGTGTGGGCAGATATATCTACATTATTGATGCGGCGCTCGATTACAATGAGGATATAAAAAAGGGAAGATACAACCCTTACGAAAATTCAAATGCAAAAGAAACTGCCGCAAATCAGCTTGAAATGTGTATAAACGAGGCTATTTTGGCATTTAACGTCATAAACTTTAAAAAGATGAAAAACATTCTCGGAAATATAATTTATTTGGGACTTGAAGATACATACAAAAAGGAGTTTGAAAAATGAGAGACCCTTATGAAATACTCGGTGTTTCGCCGAATGCAACAGATGAAGAAATTAAAAAGGCTTACAGAGAGCTTGCAAGAAAATATCACCCCGATAATTATGCCGATAATCCTCTTGCGGATTTGGCAGGGGAGAAGATGCAGGAAATCAACGAGGCCTACGATGAAATTATCAGACGCCGCAAGAATTCCGGCGGTTATTCGGGAAGCTCTTCCTATGCCGATATTCGCTCAATGATTTCTTCGGGCAGACTTGAAGAAGCGCAGGAGCTTTTAGACGGTGTTCCGGTTGCCTCCCGTAATGCAGAATGGTATTTTTTAAACGGAAGCATACTTTATCGCAGAGGTTGGTTGGACGGCGCTTATGCCAGCTTTTCCAACGCCTGCCGTATGGACCCCACAAATGCCGAATACCGCGAGGCGTTTAATCGTATGCAAAGGCAGAATACCAATGCCCGATATGCCAATCCCTATTCTTCGTCCGGTAATATGGGCGGTTCGGGTTGCTGTAGTATGGACCCATGCACAACACTTTGCTGTGCAGATTGCTGTTGCGAAATGATGGGCGGAGATTTAATTCCCTGCTGTTAGAGGTGTAAATATGAAAAAAACGGCGGCAATATCCTTTTGCGGCATTATGAGCGCGCTGTCTGTCGTAATAATGCTGGCGGCGTATTTTCCGTATTTTACCTACGCCGTGCCTGCCATTGCGGGATTTTTGGTGCTCATAACATATATTGAAGCAGGACCTAAATGGTCGGTTGCGGTGTATATTGTAACCTCGGTTCTCGTAATGCTTTTCTGTGAAAATGAAGCAAAGCTTATGTATCTGCTTTTGTTCGGTTATTATCCGATTTTAAAGATATATGTTGAAAAACTGAAAAGCAAAATTTTGGTTTATGTACTCAAATTCGCAGTATTTAACGCTTCGATTGCCGTGGTTTATTTACTGCTTGCAAAGCTTTTCGGTATTGAAACGGAAGTTTCCTCTTCATTCGGAATTATCGGAGTAATCGGAATTGTTTTACTCGGTAATTTTACCTTCTGGCTCTACGATATAGTGCTTGTGCGAATGGCAAATGTTTATCTTGCCCGCCTGCATAAAACGGTAAGAAGAATATTCAAATAATTTTAAACCGCCAAATTAAATTTTGGCGGTTTCTCTATTGACTTTTGAATAGTTTTGCCGTATAATTGTATACAATGATACAAAAGAGGTGTTATTATGCTTGAAGTTTCAAAAAAATCAAACTTGTTAGAGCAAAAATCGTACAAATACAGCCTGCAGGATATACCGGAGCCTAATTTATACCGCGATATTTATAACTATTCCGAAATACCGAAGGTTGCATTCAACCACAGAAGGGTTCCTATGTGTATGCCCGAGGAAATCTGGATTACCGATACGTCGCTCAGAGACGGTCAGCAATCGGTTGAACCCTATTCGGTAGAACAGATAGTTGAAATTTATAAGCTTCTTTCAAGGCTCGGCGGTCCGTATGGAATAATACGTCAAACAGAGATGTTTGTTTACAGTAAAAAAGACCGCGAGGCTATCGAAAAATGTATGGATTTGGGACTTAAATTTCCCGAAATCACTACCTGGATAAGGGCGAGCAAGGAGGATTTCAAGCTCGTTAAGGATTTGGGCATTCGCGAAACGGGAATACTCGTTTCCTGCAGTGATTACCACATTTTCAAAAAACTCGGTAAAACCCGTAAGCAGGCGATGGAAACCTATCTTGCAACCGTTTCCGATGCATTTGAAGCGGGAGTTATGCCGAGATGTCATCTTGAGGATATAACGAGAGCCGATTTTTACGGTTTTGTTGTTCCTTTTGTAAACGAGCTTATGGAAATGTCAAGGCAGGCGGGAATACCGGTAAAAATCCGTGCATGCGATACCATGGGCTACGGCGTACCTTATACCGAGGTTGCCCTCCCGAGAAGTGTTCCGGGTATTATCTACGGATTACAGCATTATTCCGATGTGCCCTCCGAAATGCTCGAATGGCATGGCCATAATGATTTTTATAAATCTGTTGCAAATGCGTCAACTGCATGGCTTTACGGCGCATCGGCAGTAAACTGCTCATTGCTCGGAATAGGCGAGCGCACGGGTAATATTCCTCTTGAAGCTATGGTATTCGAATATGCTTCGCTTCGCGGCTCGCTTGACGGTATGGATACTACCGTTATCACCGATATTGCAAATTTCTTCAAAAAGGACATAGGCTATAAAATCCCGCCGATGACTCCTTTTGTAGGCAGAAACTTTAATGTTACCAAAGCCGGTATACATGCTGACGGTCTACTTAAGGACCAGGAGATTTATAACATTTTCGATACCGAAAAGTTCCTTAACCGCCCCGCATCGGTAATGATAAGTAAAACGAGCGGTCTTGCGGGTATTGCATATTGGATAAATCAAAACTATCAGCTTTCCGCAAATGAGGCTGTAGGCAAGCGTGATGAGCTTGTTTTGAAGCTTAAGGAATGGATAGATAAGGAATACGAAGAGGGCAGACAAACCGCTCTCTCAACCGCCGAACTCGAAGAAAAGATTGAAGAGATTTCGGGCGGTAAATTCAGCAGACTTTAAGGAGGAAAATCTATGTATCAGCATAAAAGTATTTCACTTGCCGACCAGATTTTCGAGCGACTCGAAAACGATATTTTAATAGGTAAGTATTCTGCGGGTGAGGTTTTAACCGAAATGGCATTGTCTGCAGAGCTTGGAGTCAGCCGAACACCCGTCCGGGAGGCGCTTCGCCGCTTACAGCAGGAAAAGCTGGTTGCCGATACCTCGCACGGAATAACCGTTCTCGGTATTACATTGGACGATATTCGCGATATTTATGCCATTCGTACACCTATCGAGGCTCTTGCGATTAAGGGATTCATAAATAATGCAAATGATGAAAAACTGAAGGAACTTAAGGATATAGTTGAGCTTCAGGATTTCTATGTTAAGCGCAGTGATTCCGAAAATGTTATGGTGAGAGACAGCGAGTTTCACGAGTTCATTTATAAAAACTGCGGCAGTCATATAATCGAGGAAACTCTTTTACCGCTTCACCGTAAGATAATCAAATACCGTAAGGCATCTGTAGAACATACCGGCAGAGCCGAAAAATCGGTAAATGAGCATTTAAAGATTTATGAAGCGCTGGCAAACCGTGATGAAAAGGAAGCTACAAAGCTTATAATGCAGCATATAGATAATGCAAGGACGAGTATTTTAGGGGGAAATAAGTAATGGGACTTACTATTGCACAAAAAATAATTAAAGCGCATTTACTTGAGGGCGAAATGACCGTTGGCAGTGAAATAGCCCTTAAAATCGACCAAACCCTTACTCAAGATGCTACCGGAACCATGGCGTATCTTGAATTTGAAACTATGGGTATTGATAGAGTTAAAACCGAAAGAAGCGTTGCGTATATAGACCATAATACACTTCAATCGGGCTTTGAAAATGCCGATGACCACCGCTACATACAGAGCGTTGCAAAAAAGCACGGAATTTATTTTTCCCGTCCCGGCAACGGCATTTGTCATCAGGTACATTTAGAGCGTTTCGGTATTCCGGGTAAAACCCTTATCGGTTCGGATAGCCATACCCCCACCGGCGGCGGAATAGGTATGCTCGCATTCGGTGCCGGCGGACTTGATGTGGCCGTAGCTATGGGCGGCGGCGCATATCATATTACGATGCCTAAAATGTTTAAGGTAAACCTTACGGGTAAATTGAACGATTTTGTTACGGCAAAGGACGTAAGCCTCGAAATACTCCGTATTCTTTCTGTTAAGGGCGGCGTTGGAGCAATAATCGAATGGGGCGGCGAGGGTGTTAAAACACTTTCTGTACCCGAGCGTGCAACCATTACCAATATGGGAACCGAGCTTGGCGCTACAACCTCGATTTTCCCTGCTGATGAAACTACCCGCGCATTTTTAAAGGCGCAGGGCAGAGAAGAGGATTTTGTGGCAATTTCGAGCGATGATGATGCCGTTTACGATAGAATTATTGATATAAACCTATCAAAGCTTACTCCGCTTATTGCCTGCCCGCACAGCCCCGATAATGTTGTAACCGTGAGCAGTCTTAAGGGAGTTAAGGTAGACCAGGTTTGCATCGGCTCCTGCACTAATTCTTCACTCCTTGATATGCTTAAGGTTGCGGCACTTTTAAAGGGAAAAATCATTCAGCCGTCTGTCAGCCTTTCGGTATCTCCGGGCTCAAAGCAGGTGCTTTCGATGTTGGCTTCCTGCGGTGCGCTCAATGATATTTTGGCTTCGGGCGCAAGATTGCTTGAATGTGCTTGCGGACCTTGTATCGGTATGGGATTTTCTCCCAATTCAGCCGGGGTGAGTCTGCGTACATTTAACCGTAATTTTGAGGGCAGAAGCGGTACGGCGGACGGTCAGGTTTATCTCGTATCTCCCGAAACTGCCGTTGCGGCGGCTCTTACGGGTTATATTACCGACCCGAGAGAGCTCGGCTTTATGCCCGAAATCAAGATGCCCGAGCAGTTTAAAATAGACGATACCGCCGTAATTCCTCCCGCAAGTGAGGAGGAAGCAAAGGATATTGAGGTTTTGCGCGGACCGAATATAAAGAAATTCCCCGATAGCTTCCCCCAGACAGATACATTAACTGCACCCCTGATTTTAAAGGTTGGAGACAATATTACAACCGACCATATTATGCCGGCAGGTGCAAAGATATTGCCTTACCGTTCAAATATACCTCATTTGTCGCAGTTCTGCTTCGGCGTTTGCGATAAAACCTTCCCCGAGCGCGCAAAGGCGGCGGGCAAGAGTATAATTGTGGGCGGTTCAAACTACGGTCAGGGTTCTTCACGCGAACACGCAGCTCTCGTACCCCTTTACCTCGGAGTAAGGGTTGTTATCACAAAGAGCTTTGCACGTATTCATATTGCAAACCTCATAAATGCGGGAATTATGCCCCTTACATTCAAAAATCCCGATGATTACGATAAGCTCACCCAGGGTGATGAGCTTTCCCTTGAAGGTGTATATGCGGGTATGGATTCGGGCGAAATGATTTTAAATGATAAAACAACCGGCGAACAGTTTACACTTTGCTGTAACTTTACCGAGCGTCAAAAAGCTATACTCAAGGCAGGAAGTCTGCTGGCATACACCAAGGAGTTGACAAAATAATGGAAAAATATATTGAAAACGCCTGCGAGCAGTTCAAAAAATTACTGGAGGAACAGCTTAAAAGGGTAGAAATTATGGAAAACGGCGAGAGCGCCACGGATTTTTCCGCAAAAGATAAAATTGTAGTAGGTATAGTCGGAGGAGACGGAATAGGTCCGATAATCGTAAGAGAAGCCAAAAGATTACTGGAGGTTTTGCTCGAAGATGAGATTAAAAGCGGAAAAATCGTTTTTAAGGATATTGAAGGATTAACAATAGAAAACCGCCTTGCCCTCGGAAAAGCAGTTCCGGACGATGTTTTGGTGCAGATTAAATGCTGTGATGTTCTTCTTAAGGGACCAACCACAACACCTAAAGGCGGAACAATGGAGAGCGCAAATGTAGCGCTTCGCCGCGAGCTCGATTTGTATGCAAATGTTCGCCCGGTAAGTGTACCCGATAAGAATATTGACTGGATATTCTACCGTGAGAATACCGAAGGCGAGTATGTGCTCGGCAGTCGCGGTGTTGAAATTCCTGATAAGCTTGCGGTGGATTTCAAGGTTACCACCAATGCAGGTACCTGCCGTATAGCAAAGGCGGCTTTTGAATATGCAAAATTAAACGGAAAAACCAATGTTTCCATCGTTACAAAGGCAAATATTATGAAGAAAACGGACGGTAAATTTACCGAGATTTGCCATAAGGTTGCCGAGGATTATCCGGAAATTACGGCGGAAGACTGGTATATTGATATTATGTCGGCAAACCTCGTAAATGAGGCTATACGGGATAAATTCCAGGTTTTCGTGCTTCCCAATCTTTACGGTGATATAATAACCGATGAAGCGGCGCAAATTCAGGGCGGCGTTGGTACTGCGGGAAGCGCAAATATCGGTGATAAATATTCTATGTTTGAGGCAATACACGGCTCCGCTCCCAGAATGATTGAGCAGGGAATAGGTGAATATGCAAATCCCTCAAGCATTTTCAAGGCGGCTGAAATGATGCTTCGTCACATAGCGCTGAATTCAAAGGCGGATAAGCTTGCAAAGGCTCTTTCAATTTGTAATGATACCGAAAAAAAGGTTGTTGTTACGGGAGATACCGATGGAGCAACCTGTAAGGAATTCGCCGATTATGTAATCGAAACCTTAAAAACTCTTTAATAAGTAAAACTCAAAAATCCGAGGAAGGCATTTTGTCTTACCTCGGATTTTTATTCTTTGTTCACGTATTCTTTTGTCAAAACAAGAAAATAAATGACATATAATACCATAAAACCACTAATAATCTAAAAAATAATCGAATTTTGCGAAAAAAATTCTAAAAAATTCCAAAATAACTGTTGCAATTTTGGAATTTATATGTTAATATGTGGACACAACAAAGAAAGGCGTGATACTTATGAATACTAAAATAAAGGTTTTGGTGGCAGACAATACAACAGAGTTCGGCAATACCTGCCGAAAAGTGCTGGGCGAGCACGGTATGGAAACATATCTTTGTGAGAAGGACGGGCTAAAGCTTCTCGAAAATGTAAAGAACGTGCGGCCTGATGTGGTTTTGGCAGATGTTTTTATGCCGAACCTCGATATTTTGGGAGTAATTGATTCAATTAAACATTCCGAAATAAAGGATAAGCCTATGGTTATGGCGATGTCGAGCTATGATAATCCCATGCTCGAAAAGGAAACAATTACGGCGGGAGCAAGCTATTATTTCATAAAGCCCTTTGACCCCGAAAATGTAGCCAAAAGAATTTCGAGTATGGCAAACCGTCTTACAATCCGCAAATACGATGATGGCGAGGAGCTGCCGGCAGATACACAGCTTGAGCTTATGGTTACCGAGATAATCCACCAAATAGGTGTTCCGGCGCATATAAAGGGTTATCAGTATTTAAGGGAGGCAATAATTCTGTCAATTAAAGACGGCGATTCTATGAGCTCGGTAACGAAATTCCTTTATCCCGCCGTTGCGAAGAAGCACGGCACAACCTCTTCGAGGGTAGAGCGAGCCATACGTCACGCGATTGAGGTGGCGTGGGACCGCGGAAACATAGATGTTTTAAATTCCTATTTCGGTTATACCATACAAAATGACCGCGGCAAGCCCACAAACAGCGAATTTATTGCTATGATAGCCGATAAGTTAAGATTGCGGCTTAAATCATTGTGAAATTTTCCGAGAGCAATACTGCTCTCGGATTTTTTTGGATATTATGCTTCCTTTTGCCGACACTATAAAGGGTGTTGTTATGAACGGAAATATAATGGATTACAAAAATAAATATATCTTTAAAAGCATTGACGAAAATATTCAGTTTTTCGGGGAGCTTTTCAAAAATGACGGATTATACCGAAAACGTGAATTCCGCCTTGCAAACAGCGCGAAAACAAAGGCGTGCCTTCTCTTTTTTGACGGTATGGTGAATTCGCTTTTTATAAATGATTCGGTTATGCGTCCGCTTTTGAATTTTGATTATTCCTTTACAGATAATCTTACCGATGGCATAATAAATCACGTTTTGTATGCCAATGAGGTAAAAAAGGAGCGGGATATATCTCTTATTTTATCAGATATTTTGTATGGCGACAGCGTATTGCTTATCGACAACTGCGAATATGCAATTTTAATTGATACAAAGGGCTGGCGCACGAGAGGAATTTCCGAGCCCAATGATGAAAGGGTTTTAAAGGGACCGAGAGAGGGCTTTGATGAGGCAATACTGCCCAATCTTGCCATGCTTAAAAGAAAACTGATAACCCCCGATTTGGCAATAGAAAATCTTACTGTAGGCAGAAGAACCGAAACGAAGGTTTATGTTTGTTATCTTAAGTCCGTGGTAAAGCAGAAAACCGTAGAAAAAATAAAAGCCAAAATAGAAAAAATTGATATAGACGGAGTGCTTGACAGCAACTATATAAGCGAGCTTATAAACGATAACGGCTTTTCATTTTTCAAAACCGTGGGAACTACCGAGCGCCCCGATGTGGTAGCCGCAAAGCTTCTTGAGGGCAGAATAGCAGTATTTGTGGACGGTACACCGGTAGTGCTTACCGTTCCGTATATATTTGCCGAGAATTTCCAATCGGACGATGATTATTACCAGCATTATACCGTTGCGGCAATAGGCAGAGTGCTTCGTTATGCCTGCTTTTATATATCAACATTTGTGCCCTCATTATTTGCGGCGCTTGTGGTTTTTAATCCGCAGTTTTTGCCGGTTACCTTTTTTACAACAATAGCTTCTTCGAGGGCGGGAGTGCCTTTTTCAACATTTTTCGAAAGCCTGCTTCTTATTATCGTTTTTGAACTGCTTAAAGAAACGGGAGTTCGTATGCAGCAAAGCGTAGGGCACGCATTAAG
>JAGHTJ010000139.1 GCA_018065375.1 Candidatus Equinaster intestinalis
GCTTATTATGAGTCCCGCGGTTTCGAAATTGGTGTCTTTTGATTCGCTCATAAATTTCTCCTCACTTAAAAACTATTTAAACAAATACTTGAAATTTTCCGATTGTGCCAGGGATACAAAATCTCCTCCGGCTACAATAATATGGTCTGCAAGGTGTACGCCGATGGTTTTAAGCGCATCGCCGATTGTCTTTGTAACGGTGAGGTCTGCACCCGAGGGAAGCGCCAGACCGTTTGGGTGATTGTGGGCGAGTACAACCGCATTGGCGCGGGTTTTAATCAGTACCTCGATAACCTTTCTTGTGCTTACGCCTACTGCCGATATGTCACCCTTTTCTATTATATCAAAGGATAAAAATTTACCCGATGAGCCGAGGCTTACGATTCCGAACTCCTCCTCGGTTATTCCGGCAAAGCGGCTGATAAGATATGTTCCGAGCTCTTCGATGGTGCATAGTCTGGACGACATATCCGAATTATCCTCATTGTAAGCCCTTGCGGCGGCGAGAATGAGCTTGAAAAGCACCGCCGAGTTTTCGCCCATGCCCTCAACCTTTTGCAGTTCGTCTATCGAGGCATTGAAAACCCCCGAAAGGGAGCCGAAGTGCTCGATAAGCCGGTGGGCGATTTCGTTTGTGTCGCTCCTCGGAATGGAATAAAAGAGTATCATTTCGAGTATTTCGTGCGGAGGAGTGCTTTTTGAAAAACCGTTTTCAATGAACTTTTTTCTCACTTTTGCGCGGTGACCGGCATGTAAATTGTTTTCCAAATATCTTCCTCCTTTTCACATTGTTTAGGTATATTATAACGGTTTTCGGGCTTTAAGTAAATAAAAAGTTGAAAAATGGCGCAAAATAGGTTATCATTTACCTGAAATGAGGGAAAAGAATGAAGGCTTTTACAATAGGTAAAAACGATGCGGGTCAGCGGCTTGATAAGTTTATAGGCAAAACTGTGCCACGGCTTCCGAAATCGCTTATGTATAAACAAATAAGGCTTAAAATATCAAGGTAAACCGTAAACGCGCCGAAATCTCCACAAGGCTCAACGAGGGCGATATAGTTGAAATGTATGTTGCCGATGAGTTTTTTGAGGCGTGTAAGCCGCAGTATGATTTTTTGAAGGCATCGCAGAATTTAAGCGTTATTTATGAGGACGAAAATATCCTGCTCGCCGATAAGCCGCAGGGAGTTTTGGTTCACCCCGATAAAAACGAGTATAACGATACCCTCATTTCACGTATTCAGCGCTATCTTTATGAAAAGGGCGAATATGACCCCGAAACCGAAAACTCCTTTGTTCCCGCCCTTGCCAACCGAATTGACCGAGGCACCGGCGGAATAGTAATAGCCGCCAAAAACGCCGAGGCTCTGCGGATACTTTGCGAAAAGATAAAATCGCGGGAAATTGATAAGGAATATCTTGCAGTGGTTCACGGTAAGCCCCCTAAAAAAGAGGATTTGCTCGAGGCGTACCTTGAAAAGAATTCGGATAAAAATAAGGTTTATTTAAGCTCAAAACCAAACGGAAATAATGTTCCGATAAGAACAAAATACCGCGTAATAAAGCAAAAGGGCGACCTTACGCTCATCGAGGTTTTGCTTCTTACGGGCAGAACTCATCAGATAAGAGCCCAAATGGCGAAGGTTGGTCTGCCGTTGCTCGGAGACGGTAAATACGGCAACATTTCGGCGGATAAAAAGATGGGGTACACACGCCAGGCGCTTTATTCCTATAAGCTTACCTTCTGCTTTGTAAGTGACGCGGGAATTCTGGATTATTTAAACGGAAAAACCTTTGAGGTGCCGAAGGTATGGTTTGCCGATGAAATCTTCGGCGAGGATTACAAACGGAAATTGTAACTATTTTGTAATTTTTTCGGTATTGACCTTTTTATCATATTTTGTTAGAATGATAGCAGATTGTTAAAAAATAAACGAGGGGAATTATCCAATGAAAAGATTTATAAGCATTTTACTTTGTGTAAGTATTGTACTTTGTATGGCTTTGATGGCAGGCTGTAGCGGCGAGGAGACCGAAAACACCGAATCGGAAAATACCGAGGTATCGGGTGAGGTTGCTTCGCAGTCGGAGGGAACCGTTTCGGGAACTACAACCTCGGAAACCACCTCAAATGCCACTACCTCTTCATCTTCAAAAACAACTTCGTCTTCAAAAGGCGGCTCGGGCTCGAAGCCGAACATTGCTCCCACTCCCTTTTCTTCGCAGACCAATGCTCCCTCGAAATTCCCCGAATTTCCGCTCGGCGTAGCAAAGAATATACCTTCAAATGCTACCAAGCCGGTAAAAAATGCGGATAGTACATATATCCCCGCCGCACAGGGCAGACCCGATTATTCGGGACACAATTCACCCGATAGCGCAGCAAATATAGACGATAATATCTTTATTGATGCTATGGAATATTCGGGCTATAACCTCGCAAAGCATAAAAAGGACGGCAGAATGTGGCAGTATGTGCTCTCAAAAGAGAAAAAAGCGGCAGGCTGGCTTTCCAATATCACCTACGGCGGCGTAAGCTCGGGATATGAGACCACGCCTGAAGGTGCTCCCGACATTCAGTATTTTGAAAAGCACGGTCTTGTATGCGCGTCCTACATAGCATACGTTTATTTCAACTATTTGCCCAATGTGCTCGGTATTGATACCTCAATGCTCGATTTCCCGAATCAGTCGATTTTGGCGCACGATTGGTATTGCGCCTGCCTCGAATGGGAAAAGAAGGGCTATACACATCAGATTAACTATACAACCTCGGGTCACGCGGGAACATATCTTAAGCTTACCTCCCACGATGAAATCCCGATAGGCTCGCTTGTATGTATGAGCCCGAAAGAGGGCAGTACACATTGCTCGCATATCTGTATCTATGCAGGTTATAAAAACGGCTATCACTGGGTTACCCACGTAGGTAACGAAAACGGCCCCGAGTTCTGCTCGATAGAGCGTATGACCTACGGACCCGACCCGCAGTATATGCTGGCAATCTTCTCAACACCGACCTGCGTTAAACAAATTAAATATTAAATTAAAAAACGGAGAGTGTAAAATGCGAAAAGGAAGTATCGGGCGGCGGCTTCTTCAGCTTGGCAATATTATAACGGGAGCAGGACTTATATTAAGTAGCATTGAAGCCTTTTCTGATAACGTATTTAAAATCATTGTTCTTGTTGGCTTAACCATAGATATAATTGCGGTATTTTTCATTTGGAAAAAATCGGAATTTTAAGCGAATTCGGTTTAGCAGATAAAAAGTTACCCGCCGAAAAGGGAAAATCCTTTTCGGCGGGTTTTTCTTGTGCCAAAAACTTCTTTATGCACTTATTGCATTGCCATCCGGCTTTTTTTGTTGAGTTTTATTTTGTGCATGGCGGGCGGCTGCACGGAGCATAGCTCCGTGCGAAGTGCGTTTCACAAAGGCGAAACGCACTAATGCAAGGCTTCGCCTTGCCGCCGCCCGCCGTAAATTTGATGAAACTTTGCGGTTATAGTGCAAATTATATTTTGCATTGTAGGGGCGATCATTGATCGCCCGCCGGACTTGATGAAAATTCACGGGCGCGCAATGCACGCCCCTACGGAATCCCACCACCGCAAACGGTTCCCCTCCCTTTGGCAATGGAGGCAAGGCGGCCGGATAAATTCATCATATAATGCGGGACGTCGAGGCGCCGTCCCCTACGGTTGACGGAAAAATTTATCAAATTTACGGCGGCGGAGCAAAGCGCCCCTTGTTAAAGGGGAGAGGGCCACGAAGTGGCGAGGGGATTCGGGAATTCAAGGATTCAAAAAGACCATAAAACGGAAAAAACGGAATCCCTCCACCGCTCTTCGGTTCCCCTCCCTCCCCGGAGGCAGGCAAAACGTTCAATATCATTGCATTATAAAAAAGGAGGGCGAAGCCCTCCCTAAAAAACATCAATATTATTTTATCAGTTCTTTTACCACAAACGAGGCTATTGCAAGACCTGCGGCGGCGGGTACAAATATCATACTCGCCGGAGCGCTTTTGCCGTCCGCCTTTTCGCTTCCGGTTTTTGCATTTACCGGCGTTTCGTCCGACCAGGCTACCGGCAGATGCTTTATCCCCTTCTTTTTAAGCTCGGTGCGCATTGCCCGGGCAAGGGGACAAACACTCGTTTTGTAAATATCGTCTATGCGGATTCTTGTGGGGTCGAGCTTGTTGCCGGTTCCCATTGAAGAAATTATCGGTATTTTAAGGGAGTCTGCCCTTAAAATAAGCTCGGTTTTCGAAGACACAGAATCTATGGCATCAATTATAAAATCATAAACCGATAAATCGGTGCTTTCGGCAGTTTCGGCGCCGTAAAAAATATCAAAGCCCTGAATTTTTATTTCGGGGTTTATTTCTTTTGCCCGATTTATTGCCGCCCGGGTTTTGGATAAACCGAGGGTGTCACGCGTTGCGATGAGCTGACGGTTTAAATTGCTTTCCTCTACCGTGTCGCAGTCAAAAATATCAATGCTTCCGATTCCCGAGCGTACAAGCGCCTCCAAAACGAATGAACCCACTCCGCCGATACCGAAAAGAGCAACCCTTGCGTTTTTAAGCTTTTCGGTTGCGGCTTCCCCCAGCAGGGCGGCAGTTCGCGAATGAAAATTATTCATCTTCTTCTCCGAGATATTTTAATAGGCTGGGAATTTCACCCTCAAAATTTACACCGTAACGGTAGGTTTCATCCCGCAATGTGCGCTTCATTGAGCCAACCGTAAACTTAACGGCAATTTCGGTGGCCGAAACAAGGTTCTTGCCGCGGATAAATGCCGAAATCAGAGCGCTTGCGAAAACGTCTCCCGTGCCGTGGAAAAGGGCGTCTATTTTTTCGCTCATAAGGTAATCGGTCCGGTGACCGTCAAAAACGGCGGCGCCGAGCTTTTTATCATTGAAATAAACGCCGGTAAGAACTATCTTTGCACCGGTTTCCTTGTAAAGTGCGCCGAGCAGCTCCTCAATATATTCTTCGGTGTAAGGACCCTCTTCGTACCTTCTTCCGAGCAAAAGACAAGCTTCGGTAATGTTAGGTATTATAATATCGGCTTTTTTGCAAAGCTTCAGCATTGCCGCCGGAAAATCCTCGGGGAAGCCGACATAAAGCCTGCCGTTATCCGCCATTGCGGGGTCGGTGGCAACAATTGTTTTTTCGGTTTTGAGAAGCTCGATTGCCTCAATCACCAAATCCACCTGCTTTAAGCTGCCGAGATAGCCGGTGTAGAAGGCATCAAAGGTGATACCCTCCTTTTTCCAATGCTGTGCGATGGGCATAATGTCATCGGTTAAATCGCGGAAGGTGTATCCCTTAAAACCGCCGGTGTGGGTGGATAAAACCACCGTTGGGATAACTGCCGTTTCAATACCCGCCGCCGAGCATATCGGAAGCGCAACCGTGAGCGAACATTTGCCGAATCCCGAAATATCGTGGATAGCGGCAATTCTTTTTTGTGCCATTTTAAAGACCTCTTTTTATACAGATTTTATTTAATATACATTCTTGGCATTTGGGATTTCTTGCCGAGCAGATTTCTCTGCCGAACATAACCGTTCTGTGGCAAAAATCACTTGATTTTTCGGGTGGTAAAAGCTTGCGCATTTCGTCTTCAACCTTGATAGGTTCTGTAGTTTTCACAAGCCCCAAGCGGTTCATAATGCGGATAAAATGCGTATCGGTAACAACCGCGCTTTTGCCGTATATATCTCCGCAAATAAGATTAGCGGTTTTGCGGCCTATTCCCGAAAGCTTTGTGAGCTCCTCGATAGTATCCGGAATGGTGCCGCCGTAATCGCGGCAGAGCTGAACGGATAACTCCTTTAAGCTTTTCGCCTTGGTTTTATAAAGACCGCAGGATTTTATGTATTCTTCAATTTTTTCTATCGGTGCCGCCGCCATTTTTTCTGGTGTGGGAAATTCGCCGAAAAGTAAAGGGGTTACGAGATTAACCCTGGCATCGGTACACTGGGCAGACAAACGTGTGGCAACGAGAAGCTGAAACGGGGTTTCATATTCGAGCGAACAGCGGGCCTCGGGATATTTTTCCTCGAGAAGTGTTACCGCCGCCGCGGCTATTTCTTTCTTTTTCATTATTTTGCAAGGTCGGTAATTCTCATATCGCCGTTCTTAATCCAGCCGAGCTTGCGCATACATTCGGCAATTCCGAGGGTTACTACGGCAGGCAGAATAAAGTGCATAAGAAGTATTTCACCGAGGGCGAGCCAGGTGTTCATGCCTCCTGCAGTCATTGTATCGAATGCGGCAAACTGACCTACAAGTCCGGCAGAGCCCATACCCGAGCCTACGGCGTTGCTTTCCATTTTAAGCAGAGCCGCCGCAACGGGGCCGAGAATAGCGCTCGAAAGTATCGAGGGGAGCCAGATAATCGGTTTTTTAACGATGTTGGGCATTTGAAGCATCGAAGTTCCGATACCCTGCGCGAGCAGGCCGCCAACCTTGTTATCACGGTAGCTTATTACCGCAAAGCCCACCATATTACAGCAGCAGCCTATTGTTGCCGCACCTGCGGCGAGTCCCGAAAGACCCATTGAAATACCTATTGCCGCCGAGCTTATCGGGAGGGTAAGCAGAATACCCATAACCGTAGAAACTATTATACCGCCGAGAACCGGGTATTTATCAACGCTTATGCTTACGAGCGCGCCTATCCATTTCATAGCTGAGGAAACATACGGACCTATAAGCAGACCAACCACCGCGCCGGAGCATACGCAGGCAAGCGGGGTAAGAAGAATATCGAGCTTGGTTTTACCCGAAACGAGCGAGCCTATTTCTATTGCAACATAGGCCGCCACAAAAGCACCGAGGGGTTCGCCGGGAGTACCCATTGTAATACCGG
The DNA here is from genome assembly GCA_018065375.1 of Candidatus Equinaster intestinalis. The sequence goes on from JAGHTJ010000139.1 coordinate 6,888, forward strand.
TAAGCCCGATTGTGGGGAATGCGCCTACAAGACCCGCAACTGCCGCCGAAACACAAGTAAGCGGAGAAGCCTTTAGCTTGGTGGCGACACCTACTCCAATGCCGGCACCGGTAACCGTTTTTGCGGCGTTTCCGATTGCGAGCAGATAATCAGCAACTATATTATCACCGATAAGCTTGCCGATTTGGCAAATTATCGTGCCGATAATAAGGGTTGCAAAAAGACCGAGAGCCATACCCGAAAGACCGTCAATAAAAAGGCGGTTCAAGTATTTCTTAATCATAACAGCACCTCTTTTGTGATAAAAATAACCTATTATAAATTATAATAAATTTCTATGAAAAGTCAATAAATTCGGGCAAATATTTATAAGTATTGAAAAAAAGGCCGAACTGTATTATAATATGGGCGGTGATGATATGGTAACGATGTATGTTGTAAGGCATTGCGAGGCTATGGGAAATGTTGAAAGAATTTTTCAGGGGAATTCCGATTTTGATATTTCTCCGCTCGGAGCAAAACAACTCGAAAAACTGAAGGAAAGATTTGACGGTGTTAAACTCGATGCCGTTTATTCAAGCCCCAAAATCAGAGCCTATAAAACGGCGCAGAGCATAGTGGGGGATAAAAATATCGAAATAATTAAGGATGACGGTCTGCGTGAGCTAAACGGCGGTATAATCGAGGGGCTTAAATTTACCGAGATTTACGAAAGATGGCCCGAAATTGAGGAGACGTGGACCTACGCGCCGCAAAACTTTGCTACAGAGGGCGGCGAATCAATGAGGTCGGTTTACGAGCGGATATGGAAAACTGTGCTTAAGATTGCCAAGGAAAATGTAGGCAAAACGGTTGCGATTGCCACCCACGGAGCGGCTTCAAGATGCCTTCTTTGCAGAATACAGAAAGGAACGGTTGAGGAGCTGATAAACGTCAGCTGGACCGATAATACATCGGTTACGAAAATCGTATTTGACGATGATTTCGGCTGTACCGTGGAATACGAAAACGATACCTCTCATCTGACGCCAGAGCTGCTTCCGAGGGCGCATAAAATCAGCTCGATAATACTTGACCAGAAGGGACTTTTATGATAATTTTTGCAGTTGATTTGGGACTTGTAAGAACGGGTCTTGCCGCAAGTGATTTCTCCGAGAACTTTGCTTTCCCGAGAGGGGTTATTACCGAGCGCAACGAAGAAAAACTGGTCAAAAAGGTAAGCGAGGCGGCGCAAAAGGAGAAAGCAGAGCTTATTGTTGTGGGGCTGCCGAAAAATATGGACGGCAGCGAGGGATTTCGCGCAAAGGAATGCACCGCTACCGCTCAAAAAATTGCCGAAGAAAGTAAAATCGAGGTAGTTATGTGGGACGAAAGGTGCACCACCGTTCAGGCGCATACCGCCCTTAATTTTACCGATACAAGGGGCAAAAAACGTAAAGAAACGGTAGACGCCGTTGCGGCGGTTATGATTTTGGAAAGCTATCTTGAGTATAGAAAAAACAAAAAGAATTAGGAATGAATAAACGTGCGTAAAGGACGGCAAGGATAGCGAATAGTGAATAGTGAACAGGTGTGGTGTAGGGGACGGCGCCACGACATCCCGAAAACGAAGAATTGCGGTGTTGCAAAGCAACATTTTAAAATCTTTCACACGGAATTTTTAATATAAATTTTACCGGAGGGCATTGCTCTCCGGTATTTTTATTTTTAAATTTTATTTTGTGTGCGGCGGGCGGCTGCACGGAGCATGGCTCCGTGCGAAGCGTGTTTTGCAAAGGCGCAACACGCGATATAAAGGCTTAGCCGTGCCGCCCCCCGCCGGAAATTTTTTGAAACATACCGGGCGGGCAAATCGGGCCGGCGCGGCGCCGGCCCCCAACGTTGTCGTAAAATTTT
>JAGHTJ010000145.1 GCA_018065375.1 Candidatus Equinaster intestinalis
TTTGTCGTTGCAGTTATAGTAACCATTTTTATCGGAATGATCCGGTTGTTCAAAAAAAGTGTGCCATTGTATTTCTCCCTACATGTCTGCGGTGTATGGTGCTTTGCGATAGGACTCATCTACGATGTTTTAATGATTGTATGCGGTGAGACTTACAACGAAGTATGCAGTCTTGATTCTTTGGCAGTGGCAGGTATGTTTGTATTTTTTGCGAGTGCAAGTTACGGCACCTTTGATTCCATCGTTGATGACAGGAGCAAAAAGAACAGACCGATTCGTGCAATTTCGCTTTTCGCTGCGTTACTCACTGTTGCAGTGTGCATTTTGGAATTGATATATATGAAAGATACGAAAGGTCTTTCAACACTCAGTATCATTTTGTTTTCGCTCGAAAAGATACCAATGCCGTTCTGCGTGTATTTCTCTGTTAAGTTTTTGTTGATGAAAAATCGCGGTGACCAAATGCTCAAAAGTATTAAGCCGCTGAATATTTGCACACTTTTGGCTTGTTGCGGCTTGCTTTTGTATTATTTCTTCGACATATTGGACAATGATGCCGGGATAAATATTTCTTATTACATATATGCTATCAGTATTGTTGCCGAAATTTTCCTTGCGGATTGGGGGAGAAAAAAATGGCAGAGCTGATTTTAATTTTGTTCGTATGCTTTTTCATCCCCATGATTATGGCGCTCTTCCTTGTAAGGGGCGAATCAAAGGTAACCTTACTGTTTATGATAATCGGCATTTTCGTTTGCCTCTTCGCTTCCTATATTAACGGCTTTGCCGAGAGTATCAGCGTCGAGTTTACGAGAAAACAGCTGACCTACATAGTAACCCCTGTGGTTGAAGAAGTCCTCAAAGCGATTCCCATTGTGATTTTCGTGTTTATGTTCAAACCGAAAAAAGAGCACCTGCTCAGCTGCGCTATGATGCTCGGTATCGGCTTCTCGGTTTTGGAAAATGCCTATATATTGGCTTCAAATATCGATACGGTTACACTTTCGTGGGCAATCATCCGCGGCTTCGGTGCCAGCTTTATGCACGGTATCAGTACACTTATGGTAGGCTACGGATTAAGCTATATCAGTGTTCGCAAAAAGCTTGCAATTACCGGTACATACGGCCTTTTGATACTCGCCACAATGTACCACGCCTGCTTTAATCTGCTCATACAGTCAGACTATCGCTTCTACGGTATTTTGATGCCTACAATGACATTTTTACCGATAGTACTTATATTCACCAGAAAGAAACGGCGCCTTGCCAAAGAATCGGGGGTCAGCAAAAATGAAAATTAAGTTCAAAACACTGCTTGCAATATTTCTTGCGGTTTTGATGGGCGTTATCACTCCGATACAGGCTTTGGCTTATTCCAATGCCGAGGAATATGTTACAAGCACAGATGCCGCAGAGCTCGAAAAACAGCTCAACAATAAAACCCTCGGCAATTATACCGGCAACACAACGCTCTATGTCAGCGATGTTATGATTGCCAACGGCGATACTGCGGACGAGGCAAAGAAAGCTCTGCACGATAAGGGCTATCTTGTTTACGACTGCGATCTGAACGAGGGCACCGAAGGTAACGACAGCTCAATAAGGATAGTAACAAAAAAATACACCTATATGGGCTATAAGATTACCACCGACAGAAACAAAGCCATTACCGACCTTAACCTGATGGATCAGGAGGGCGGCTACGATGTTTTCGATTATTTAAGCTTTGCGGCGGAAAAAATGCCGGGTGCCGAAAATATGGCAACCGGTATGAAGGCCGCCTGCGCCAAAATGAAGCAGAATCTCGCGCTCGGTTATGAGTCTGCAAAGACCGCAAAGGCATATCTCGATATGTTCTGCGTGCCTGCAACCTCCAAGGAGACAACGGGCCCCAAGCTCGGTGATTATCTCCTTAACGATAAGAGAACCGAAAAAGATTACCGCGAGCTTATTCTTATCCTTAACACCCTTATGCTCAATGTTGTTAATTCACAGCTTGCCCTCGGTATAAGCGAAACAAAGCTGCAAAAAACAACAGCGGACGGCGGCAAGGGCCCTGCCGGCACAGTGATGGCTCATTATACATCTTATAATGCCACTACCGGCTACACCGAGCTTAAGGCAGATGAAAACTGGATAATAAATGCGGCAGATAAAATGAAAAAAGACTCGCATTTCGGCGAGGTAAACCAAAAAACCGATTCCGATTTTTTTGCCGATTTGCTTGTAAATTACGGCGCGCAGGTTATGGCGTTTAAGCGCGTTATGGCAGACGGAAACTTATCCGACACCGCCGAAAAATATCTTAAAAATACTGTCCTCGAAAAGAGCGGCGGCTCGATTTCACTTATGCTTAACCTCGGAGCAACCGGCGTTAGTGCTTATGACCTTTTAACAAAGGGCTCCGACAGAATGCTGGCTCTCTTTTATTCATACCTGCCCGATTGCTGCCATGGCAATATGTTCCACGATGTATTGGAGGTTTGCTCTACCGATTATCTGGGCCGCTTGCCTCAGAAATTTGTTTTTGATGTAAAATACGATATTCCGTGGGCAAAAACAGCGATAAGCTATATTCAGGCAGAAAAGAGCTCGCCCTCTTCAAGCTCGGAAATAGCCACATACGGCTCCGATATAGATTTGTTTGTTAACTATATGAAAACCTATGCCACCCAGTATAAAGAGGGTATGGCGGAATATGCCAAAAACGGCAACAAGATTGCTGTTTCCGAAAGCGATTTTACCGATGGCGCCGGCGATAAAAAGATTATTGAAGCCGTTAACAATCAAGCCGAAGTAAGCAATATTCCTTATTATTACCATGTGGCAATTCGCGATGCTTTTGCACCCTATAAGGTTTCGGGCGATCAGTCACTGCTCGATTATCTTATCGCTACCGTAACCGGTAACCTGAGCGAAGAAGCCATGCGAAAAGCATTATTCCCCGTGGTTAAGGCATTGGGCAAAGAAAAACTCTTTTCCGTTAATTCCTGCAATATGCTCGGATTTTTGATAAATACACTTATGACCTCCAACGAGATTGCAGGCGCTATGATGGCTATCGACAGATACCGTATGGATCTGGAAGAGGGCTACGGCTCAAAAGACCTTACCGTATGGGTGGGCTCCCACAAGGACCTTACCGACCCCGGTCAGTATATTGCCATAACAAGCGAGAGGGTAAAAGATAACCTCGCGGCAGATAATTATAAGAAATTCTCCACCAACGAAATAGCCAGATCCGAATCACTCAAAGCATCCCTCATTAAATGCGGTATAGCGGGTGCGGTTTTCCTCGGCAGTGCAATTATTTTCTATGGTGTAAGCGGACTTATTGTGGCAATTACCTCTGCCGTTATGTCTTCAACGGCGGCGCTTACCTGTATGGGAATCTGCGCGGCAACGATTTGCGCCGCAGTATGCTCGTTTATGAGTATAGTTTCGGTTGTAGGTTTGGTGCTCGTTGTTGTTGTTCTGCTCGTATTCCTTATTCTGTATCTTATAGAAATAAATAAGCCCGAGCCCGACCCCGTATATACAACGATTCCGACGATGATGATTGACCGCTCGAAAGACGAAAACAACGACCTTACGGATATCGCGCAATATGATGTTGTAAGAGACCCCGAAAATGAACCTGCGGATATCCACGGTTTCCAGTCGCGCGGTTGGCTCGCCCTTTACTATACCCGTGACCCCAGCGCAGGCTCTCCGCTGACGCTCGGCCCCAATAACAGCTTCTTTTCATACCGAAAGGGTGCCAGCACCGTTACGGATGATAAATGCGTATGCTTAAGCAAGTTCCTGCTTTCAAAAGCTTTTAACCTTAATTACGACTGTTACTATGATACCATCAAGGGAAAATACCTCTTCTTCTATACCGAGGATTCTCTTGCCGGTAAGGATGACGGCGTTATTAAAGGAAAATACATAGAGTCGATTCTGGTAGCTACCACAAACGCCAAAATTCAGGTAGGTAACCGTATAAGAGATGTAAGTGAACAAAATGTTCAGAAGTATCTGGACGGTAAGGAAGGCTACGAAATCCTTACGGGTGTAAACTTTTCCCCGAACAGCGTGCATACTACTTTGGTTGCGTTTACCACAACAAACACACCTTCAAATGCGCTTACCGATATTCGCGCCGCTTATAACACGGATGCCAAACAAATAGGCTACGGTTCTGTGCTTTACGACAGTATTTTTATCGGTGACGACGGTATGCGTAAATGCCCGATGGTTACCTGTAACGAAAAAGCGGCTGACCGTAAGTCAACAAGCTTTTCTTACGGACTTTACACCACAAAAGACCCAAGGGCAGGTGACCCGATAACTACCGAGTCGCTCTCCATAGTTACCGACCTTACAAAGCTGGAGGAGGGTTATGAGGTTGTATCATATTTTGCCGGTGTACCGCTTGATTTCAATAGCTGGGACCATGAGGGAAAAGCAACCTTTGACAGCCACTGTTATATGGCATTCGCTTCCGATAATCCCACAACCTCCGATAATGAGTATGTTGCGGGCTTCGGCTTCTTTGCAGGCTCCGAAGACTGGCTTACTTCCAAGGACAGCCAGGAATACAACATGGAAAAGTATGCTCAGCGTTCCTATGGCGCTAAGCTGATTAAAACGAATTTTGTTCCCTCTTTCCTTGAGGATGAAGCGGACAGAATGTTCTTGGGCTATGTTACCACCAAGAATCCCAAAAGAGCACTCACCGATATTGCGATTTTCACAGGCGAGCCAAAGAGCACTTATCTGCCGGGCAATCTTACCGTGGGTAATTACTGCTACTCCGCGTGCGATGTGTTTACGCAGGGTGACTATTATTTCTACGGCTCCGGCGGAGATTACCGCCAGCGGTGGATAAGGCCGAGCCATGCATACTTTACCACCGTCAAGAGTGAAGTTTACGATTTGGATTACGATGAGTGGCCCGAGGATACCGCCATTATGCCGAGAGCACTTTACGGCTGCGGTCCGGGTACCGGATCGGATCCGATTAAGGTCTCCGATATTCTTTACAGCACATCCTCAAAGAGTGCGCCGGTTAATAACAGCAACAGCAGCAGTGCCAATTCCCATTTGTATAGGCTCAGCACAGGCAAGAGTCTTGACGGTGAAAAGGATATCGGCACCGGCTGGAAATCTGTTCACGCAATCGACCATTACTATTATGATGAATACGATGCCAACGGCAACCTGCTCAGCTCCTGCGATTTGGGCCTCGGCATTGATAACCCCACCAAGGATACTACGGGTACGGGACATTTCTATATGTATTATAAAAACGGCAGTGTTCGCCGCCGCGGAAATTATGTTTCCAATATTAAGCTCAGCGGCTACACCGGAGGAAATGCCGAGAATAACACCTACAATATGGCGGTGTTCAGCGCTTTGGCAGGTGCCGAGGACATTATCAATATAGATAACCCGATAACCCTGACAGATATGTCATTTAATGATTTCGGCACAGGCAAAGCCGCATATTACAAAACAACAACCGAAAAGATGGCGGAAAAGTATATCGACGGTTGCTTCTTTGTATCGGTATCTTATAGCGATACGCCAACCAATTCGGTGCGCTCCGCGCGAGTTTTAGAGCAGGTCTCGGGCAGCTCCGTGCTCGAATCGAAAAAGAAGCTCCCGCTTTATGATTCAAAGAGCAATATTACATACGACCAGACAAGTATGGCTGTTATCGAAGGCAAAGAGGGAGATATGGGCAAAGACGGCAACGCAGCCTACAATGCCTACGCTATGTATAAAAGCTCCAGCGGTTACATAACAAACCGCGTTGAGGTGCGCTTCCTCGGTATTGTTCCGGGCACACCGCGGTCGGATACACTGAGTAATATCGGCTCGGGTGCGGCGGAATACTATGTAGGTCTCAACGATTCAACCGATCCGTTCCTCTTTAAGAATTATTCAACAGGCCTTGCGGCAGCTATCTGCCTGCAGTCTTATAATCTTGATGAAAACGGTCAGAACAATGATAAATATATCGAAAGTATAGCGGTAGCGGAGGCTCCGTCCTATGACGGCGATATGGAGATTGCCGCCGCAAAGCTCGGCGCAATGGGATATCCCTTTGCCATAGATTTCGATATATCCGAGGGCGCTTCGGCGGACGGTGTAAGCAGTGTTACCGCGCTTGGTATCAGGAGAGTTGATAATCCGCAAAAGGCAGTTAAGGATATAAGAGTTTCTTCCGATAATCTCGGTGAGAATTTTGATGCCGGCGGTATTCGCTATCAGCGCGTAAACGATAAGCCCGTAAAGCTCACCGGCGTGGATAAGGACGGTGTTTATCTCTATGTTACCTACGGTGCATCGTCCGATACGGTGCTTTGGAGCGATATCGTGCGAAACGGTACCTCGCTCGATAAGGTAGATTGGTTCAGCCTTGACTATGCCGAAGCAACAAGAGACCCAACCTTTGAGGAAACAAGAGCGGAATATTTTGCCGCTCATCCGGGCCTCAGCACCAGCGTTAATGAATACCTTAAGGGCGTAAATGCAACCACACAGGCGCAATACGGATTAAGGAGCGATTGGGAAGCAAAAACAGCTTTAACCAATATCGGCTTTATCCCGAGCACTAATAACTCCGAGCAGATTGTGCGCCGTATCAGACACGAAGCACACCCCGATGATGCACCCGATATTAAGGTCGCCTATTGGGCAGGCTGTTCGGCATATAAGGACGATAAGCTTCTTGTTCCCGTAACAAATGATATCGTTCAGCATCATATCTGTACATTTACCGGCACCGAAACCTCAGTTGGTTTAAGATTTACCAATATGGGTAACGAGCCGTTTAAGCCCTTCAATTCGGATAACGCAGGTGAAGAGGGCGTTTCCGCATCGGTATTCTCAGGCCGCAATATATGGATAATTGTTATTCTTTCGGCAGTATTCCTGGCAGGTCTTGCGGCGGCATATATTATTTACTGTAAAAAGCGCAAAAATGCGTTAATGCATTTTTATATAGCTGAATAATTAAATGTGAGGTAGTTTTATGGAACAGTTAAAAATGAAACATTCATCCCTTTGGTGGGCAGCGGTGGCTTTAACCCTGCTCCTGGCGTTTTTATTCGTCATAGAAACGCCGTTATCCGCTTATGCGGCAACATCAACCGATAAGTATGTTAAAGAGGTTATTATGATTACCGCCTCGAGCCTTTCGGATGCCCAAAGCAAACTCAAAGGCATAAATGATGCCGAGAAAAATGCAAAAGACAGGCAACCGAAAACCTACTATTTGTTTGAGGATCCGATTTATAAGTGCAACGGTCTCGAAACATATCTTGCCTATACCACCACAAATGTTAAAGCCAATGCCATAAGGTCTATAAAGGCTATGAATATGACGGGTGGCTGGTCTTACGAAGAGTATGATAAATTCTTGAAAACAAAGGAAGAGCAGACAAATTTCCTTGCGGAAGATTTGTATAATGCGGTAGTTGAATACGCCAGAGTTGTTAAAAACAGCGATAATATAAATGCTCAGCATGCCAAAAGTATGCTCGAATATTTCTATGAGGATGATTCGGGTGAAAATCTTTCGGAATTTTTTATCAAGATGGCAAATAAGGGCAGCTATGCAAATGCAAAAGAGCCCATGCTTACTTTCGTGATGCAATCGAACGCGAATGTACTCGCAACCGTTGAGAGCGCGTTAATGGTTGCCTGCGCCGATGCTTATAATGGTGCTAAGAGCGATGGCGATGTAAGCTTCCTTACCGGAATCCAGACCGAAATATTCAGAAGAGGTATGCCCGGTTATAAAAATGCTCTCGCATATGCAGAATATGATATTTATGTTCAGGATATACTCACCACCTTGCCCGATGTTCAGGCTGATATTAATTTTTATATGGGCAGCCTCTATAAGCTCGAGGACGATCTTGAAGAAATGGCTGCAATGCAGGAAGAAGCAATAGCCGGAGAATTGCCGGCAAATGCGAGTATTATTGCATACAAGGCTAAAAAGGATGAAATCCGTAAAGCTGCGGCAGATGAAGCAAATATTTACGGACTGACTCCGGAACAGCAGGATGCTGCAAAAAGACTTATACTGTTTGAAGAGTATTATGATAAGTTATCAATGGCAGAGAAAAAACAGTATACAAACGGCAGAATACTCTATAAAGCTCTTTCAGACTGTAAATATCTTGGCTATTTTGAGAACGGAGAATATGAATATCAAAATCTTTTGGAACTTATTATGGCCCACGATGATATGAAAGACTATAAGAATGAAGATTTCTATCCTATTATAAATAAGCTCACAAAAGGCCAGCGCTCACTTTTGAAGGTAGGCCTTTCACAGCTGCTTTCCTCGGTAATAGTACCTGCCGATATTATGAATGTAACCTTTGAAGGAATGCTTGATATTGTAAACGAAAAAGCAGAAACCGAAAGTGAAAAAATAAAAAAAGGCGATGTTGTATCGGTTTACAATGGTGTTGACCGCTCCCTCTTTAAGCCAAACAGCGGCATTGCGCTTACAAGTAAGGCAATAGAGGCAAAATGCTCAAAGCCCTTTACACATATTGAAACAACCTCGGAAAAGGTTGACGAAATATGCAATATTATTGCTATTGCCGCCGGCGGTGTGGCAGCCACATGCCTTATAACCGGTGCCGGAATAGCAACCTATGCATTTATTACATTGCAAGCACAGTTTGCAAGTGTTTCTGCTCAGGTTTTAGCAGGCTCTCTGTTTGAAGTCCCCTATGCCGCGGCTTCGGTTTTAGGAATATCTCTCGAAACAACTTACGGTACTCTCGGTATTTCGCAAGCCATAGGCGGGGTTGCGCTTTCTGCTGCCGATACAGCTCCTACATTCGGGCGCTGCCTTACCGCATTCCTCGGAACTACTTTTGGTACAGTTCTTAACTGGGTTAATATTGCCGCAATCGGTGTTATGATTATTGTTCTGGCAATAAAACTTTTGTGGCCGCTGATAGCGGACGAGGGCGATACGGCATATGTTAATATTCCCCGTGTAATGTGTTCTTATCAGCCGGTTTACGGCCAAAAGGTCGAGCAGGGCAAGGACGAAGTACTGGATTATATGTATTATTACGGCGTGGTAAACCCGCTGCTGACCGAAACCGATCAGGCAAGAGCAAAAGAGACAAGGAAAAATGACCCCAGCCCTGATTTGAATATTTTGAATCATAAGATAGGCGATGTTTGCAACTGGACATTAAAGGGTATAAGCCGCCAGTGGGTTGCGCTCTATACCTCTACCGACGAAAAATCGGGCGATCCGATTCTTGCAAACACCTTTAAGGTATTAACCAGCTCCGGTAGTTTGAACAGCGATTCGGATTTAACTCCGGTTGTAAAGTTCAACGAAACCACAACATTTGATTTCCACCAGGCATACGGAATCTCCATAAACGAAAATGTATCGTCCAGATATCTTGCCTATAAAATGGAAAAACCGACAGCCACCCAAAGCGGCAGCGTATTCTCCGATTTCACCCTCTGGGGCGGAATTATAGCAGGTCTTGTGCTCGGCGGCGGTGCAGGCGCACTTGTGACCTACGGTGTTATCCGCAAACGCAAAGAGAAAACCGTTGAAGCATAAAATCAAAACATATAAAGGCAGGAAACTTGTATGGAACAGTTAAAAATGAAACATTCATCCCTTTGGTGGGCGGCGGTTATTTTAACCGTGTTTCTGGCGTTTTTATTCGTCGTAGAAACACCGTTATCCGCTTATGCGGCAACCGAAACCGGCAAGTATGTTAAAGAGGTTATTATGATTACAGCCTCGAGCCTTTCGGATGCCCAAAGCAAACTCAAAGGCATAAATGATGACGAGAAAAATGCAAAAGACAGGCAATCGAAAACCTACTATCTGTTCGATGACCCGATTTATAAGTGCGACGGTCTCGAAACATATCTTGCCTATACCACCACCGATAAAAAAGCCAATGCCATAAGGTCTATAAAGGCTATGAATATGACCGGTGGCTGGTCTTACGAAGAGTATGATAAATTCTTGGCAACAAAGAAAGATGAAACCAAATTAATTGCGGAAGATTTGTATAATGCCGTGCGCGAATATGCAGTAGTTGTTAAAAACGCCGACAATGCAAATGCTCAGTATGCCAAAAGTATGCTTGAATATTTTTATGAGGACGATAGCGGTAAAAATGTTTCGGATTTCTTCATTTTTCTTGCAAGTATGGGCACCTATGATAGGGCAAAAGAGCCTTTGATTACTTTTCTTATGCAGGCAAATATGCAGATACTTTCAACAGTGGAAAGTGCATTGATGATTGCCTGCGCCGATGCCTATGTAGGCGCTAAGAGCGAGGGTGATATAAACTTCCTTACCGGAATCCAAACCGAAATGTTCAGGAGCGGTATGCCCGGTTATAAAACCGGCCTCGCGTATGCTGAATATGATATGTATGTTCAGGATATACTCAACTCTTTGCCTGCTTTGCAGTTGGATATCAACAATTATAGGTATGGCGGCCATATGTACACCGGCGCTATGGAAGAAATGGCTGCAATGCAGGAGGAGCAGATATACAGCGAACTTCCGGCTGACCCGACTCCCGAGGAATATCTGGCTAAAAAGGAAGAAGTCCGCAGGCTGGCGGCAGATGATTCCAATCCTTACGGACTGCCTGAGGACCAGGTGGAGGCGGCAAAACAGCTTGTTGCCTTTGAAAACTATTATGCTGAATTATCAATGGAAGAGCAATCGGCGTATACAAGCGGCAAATTGTTTTATGATGCGCTTTCAAGCTGTGAGTACTTGGGATACCCCGTAGGCAATGGCTATGAGTATAGCAGTCTTTTGGACCTTGTTATGCTTCACAGTAAAATGGAAGATTATAAGAACGAAGATTTCTATCCTATTATAAACAAACTCACAAAAGGTCAGCGCGCGCTTTTGAAGGTAGGCTTCCCGCAGCTTCTTTCCTCCGTAATAACACCTAAGACAATTATGGAAAGCTCGCTTACCGGAGTGTTGGATGCCGTAAATGCAAAGGCAGAAACCGAATCGGAGATAATACATAAAGGCGATGTTGTGTCGGTTTACAATGGTGTTGACCGCTCACTCTTTAAGCCTAACAGCGGCATTGCGCTTACAAGTGTAGCGATTCAGGCGAAATTTGAAAAGCCTTTTACACATATTGAAACAACCTCGGAAAAGGTTGAAAGAATTTGCAGTATTATTATTCTTGCCGCCGGCGGTGTGGCAGCGGCATCTCTCTTAACAATGACGGGATTTGCGGCGGTTGCATATTTTTCATTTCAGGCGCAGTTTGCTGCGGCAGCCACCGAAATGATTACGGTTGCCACTAGGAATATGTTTACATACAGTACCGGTTGGGTATTGGAGTTTCTGGGACAGTCTATTTCAACAGATATCGCATTTGAACGCGGTGTCGGATGGACCGTAACACAGACTATGAACGGCATTACAACTGTTACTTCAAGGGGAGCAACCGCAACGGCTACAACATTTTCAAGGTGCTTTATGACATTCCTCGGATCTTCCTTCGGTACATTCCTTAACTGGGTTAATATTGCCGCCATCGGTGTTATGATTATCGTCTTTGCCATAAGTATCCTGTGGCCGATGATAGCGGACGAGGGCGATACGGCATATGTTAATATCCCTCGTGTAATGTGCGCTTATCAGCCGATTTACGGCCAAAAGGTAGAGGAGGGCAAGGACGCCGTTGAAGATTATATGTATTATTACGGTGTAGTAAACCCGCTGCTTAACTCTGACGACCAGAAAAGAGCGGCAACAACCGAGAAAAATGCCACCGACGGCGATTTGAATATTTTGAATCATAAGATAGGCGATGTCTGCAACTGGACATTAAAGGGTATCAGCCGCCAGTGGGTTGCGCTCTATACCTCTACCGACGAAAAGTCGGGCGATCCGATTCTTGCAAACACCTTTAAGGTATTAACCAGCTCCGGTAGTTTGAACGGCGATTCGGATTTAACTCCGGTTGTAAAGTTCAACGAAACCACAACATTTGATTTCCATCAGGCATACGGCGCCGCTACAAACAAAAATGTAGACTCCAGATACCTTGCCTATAAAATGGAAAAAACGACAGCCACCCAAAGCGGCAGCGTATTCTCCGATTTCACCCTCTGGGGCGGAATTATAGCCGGTCTCGTGCTCGGCGGCGGTGCAGGCGCACTTGTGACCTACGGTGTTATCCGCAAACGCAAAAAAGAAACAGCCAACGCATAAAGGAGCAAGAAAAATGAAAAAATCAAAGTTAAAATTATGGCTTTCGGTTTTTGCCGCCGCACTGCTGATTTTATCAATGTTTTCCGCTTGTTCCCCTAAAAAATCATTAAGTCTCGAAGTGGAATTTGAGATTAAGGAAGAGGAAAGAGTGTATTACATAGGCGATGAGTTTGATAGCTCGGTTGCAGTCTCCGATGGCTATGTTTCCAGAATACCCAAAATTTTCGTGGTAGATGCCAAGGGCAATAAATCGGAAGATATCTCCCATAGCGATAAGGTAACCTTTACCGGCTACGATATGCAAACAGCAGGCAAGCAGACAGTCACCGTAGCTTATAAGGACGGCGAAAAGTTTGCCGAAACTACCTACGAAATCGAGGTAATCGACCAGAAAATCATCTTTATTGAGGCGAGCGACCCGATGCACTTAAAGTACGGTGCATTTAAGGTGGGCGAGAAGTTCACCACCTACGGCACCAATGAAAACGGCGATGCGGTCGGTGTAACTGTTGTTCTGCATATGGAAGATTCAAGCAAACCCGAGGTTTCCTACTTTACAAACGCCCCCGAGATAAGCGGCTTAGAGGTAGATACCTCCGGCTGTGAGCTTGATGATTCGGGTAAGTTCACAAAGCCCGGCACATTTACCGTTCGCTTAACCTACCGCAATTTCAAAACAACATACCAGATAAAAGTTGAAGAATAAAAACATTGCACAAGATCGTAGGGGAGGGTCTCTGCGCCCTCCCGCAAAATACGGCAAACTTAACGGAACGAGCAAGCCCGTTCCCTACACCGCTCAATAAAATTGGTATCACCTATGTAGGGGCG
>JAGHTJ010000088.1 GCA_018065375.1 Candidatus Equinaster intestinalis
CAGTATAGCATATATATTGTGATTTATCAAGAGGAAAAATACAAAATATTGTATTTTTTTGTAAAAATTTAGGAGTGTCCTTTTTTAAGGACACTCCGCAGATTTCAAATTCCGCGCAAAGCGGCTTTTTCAGTATGTTTTTGGGCTGATTCCAACATTTTCTGCAAAATTTCATTGCTCGGCGCAGTTAAAATTTCATCGCTTAAAATGTCTCCGCTATCGGTAAAGACCTGCAAAAAGTATCTTTTTGCCCCCTTTATCCACTCTGCCGCCTTTTCTATATCTTGTGTACTATGATACTGCTCGGATACGGTAGTTCGAAATTCATAATCGACCTTGTTTTCGAGCAAAATCTTAATGCTCGCATCTATCTTGGGGATAATATCCTCCCCCGCTCCGGCGGTTAAGGGGTACTTTTCTTTGCAGTTTTTAATATCCATTGCAACATAATCGACTAACTTTTTATCAATAAGGTCTTTTAGCTTTTCAGGGAAACTGCCGTTTGTATCGAGCTTTATAAGAAAGCCCATATCCCTTATTTTTCGGATAAACTGTTCTATATCCTTTTGAACGAGGGGTTCTCCGCCGGTGATTGCAACACCCTCAAGCAGTCCTTTTCGTTTAGAGAGGAAATCGAATATATCCTGCTCTGTATAAGGCGGAGTTTCGGCGATACCCTCAACGAGCGAGGCATTATGGCAAAACGGACACCGAAAGTTACAGCCCGCCGTAAAAATCGTGCAGGCAACGTGACCCGGAAAATCGAGCAATGTCATTTTTTGAAGACCGTGAATAACCATCTTTTAACCTCTTTTCTTACATTATATTATACCACTTTTGCGCCGTATGTAAAGTGTTGACACACTAATAAATTACTACTATAATGTATTTGAGGTGTTTTATATGAACAGAGACAATGTTACAAAAGCCCGGGTAATCGTTTGGTTTATACTTGCGGCCCTTTGGATAGCCCTTACGGTTTTACAGTTTATAACAGGTGAAAATTTGACAACCGCTATTTTTTACTGCGCCGCGGCAGTTGCCATATCGGGTGCGGCAATAACAACCTATTTAAGATACCGCAATCTTAAAAGGAATGAAGCTGAAGAAAATTCTCCTGAAAATACCGAAGATAAATAATTTTTGTATTTTTATTCCTCCTTTGCACAAAATAGTGTTAAGGAGGAATTTTTTATGATAGAAAAAGACACTGTAAGACTGCTTCGCGAATGCGATGCAGGGGTAAAAATGGGAGTTTCGGCGATTGACGAGGTTTTCGAAAGGGTTAAGAATGATAATTTCAAGGCTCTGCTTTCCGACAGTAAATCCGAACACCAGAAATTAAACAGCGAAATTCAGCAGTTACTCACGAAGTATCAAGATGACGGCAAGGACCCCAACCCCATGGCAAAGGGAATGTCCTGGATTAAAACCAACGTTATGCTTGCCGCAAACGATTCTGATGCCACCATTGCCGACCTTATTACGGACGGCTGTAATATGGGGGTAAAATCACTGCACAAGTATCTTAATCAGTACACCGCCGCAGACGAAAAATCTAAGGATATAACAAAGCGTCTTACAAATATTGAAGAACGCCTCGCCATTGATATAAGAAGTTATCTGTAAAAAAAATTGCTCGGCTCCTTGGGAGCCGAGCATAATTTTTTATTACTTATTTACCGAGCGCTTTTTTGGCGGTTTCGGCAATGTTTACTGCGCGAAGACCAAATGCATCGAGAAGTTTCGGAGCGGGTCCGGAATATCCGAATACATCATGAACACCCATTTTGATAACCTTTGTGGGGTATTCCTCTGCAAGATATTCGCTTACAGCCGAACCGAGACCACCGATAACAGAATGCTCCTCGGCGGTTATGATAATACCGGTTTCCTTTGCGGCTTTGAGCACAGCCTCGGTATCGAGCGGCTTAATGGTAGCCATATTGATAATTCTGGCATTGATACCGTCTGCCTTTAAAAGCTCGTAGGCTTCGAGAGCCTCGGCAACCAGAAGACCGGTAGCTATAATTGTTATATCGTTTCCGCTCTTAAGCTCAACCGATTTACCGATTTCGAATTTATAATCGTCATCAAAAATTACCGGAACGGCAAGTCTGCCGAAACGTGCATAGGAGGGGCCCTCATAATCGTAAAGGGCAAGCATTGCCTTTTCTGCCTCAACTGCATCGGCGGGGTTTATGATTACCATACCCGGAATGGTACGCAAAATTGCAATATCCTCATTGCACTGGTGGGTAGCACCGTCCTCACCTACCGAGATACCGGCATGGGTGGCGCAAACCTTAACGTTAAGATGGGGATAACCTATTGAGTTTCTTATCTGCTCAAAGGCTCTGCCCGCCGCAAACATTGCAAAGGATGATGCGAAAACCTTTTTGCCGGTTGCGGCTATACCTGCGGCAATGCCCATCATATTCTGCTCTGCAATACCGCAATCATAAAATCTTTCGGGGAATTCTTTTTTGAATGCTCCCGATTTTGTTGCCGCCGCCAAATCGGCATCTAAAACAACAAAATCATCATGGAGCTGTCCGAGCTTGATAAGTCCGGAGCCGTAACCCTCACGGGTTGCCTTTTTAATTACTTCTGCCATTTTTTGCTCCTTTCTACTGCAACGCGGCTAACTGCTCGCCAAGCTCTGCCATAGCAATTTCGTATTCATCGTCTTTGGGTGCTACACCGTGCCAGCCCACTACGTTTTCCATATAGGAAACGCCTTTACCCTTTACGGTTTTCATAATTATCGCCGTGGGTTTGCCCTTGGTGTTTTCAGCCTCTGTTACGGCTTTTTCTATCTCTGCAAAATCGTGACCGTCAATAACTATTGTATGGAATTTGAAGGCCTCGAATTTTTTATCGAAAGGAAGGGGTGAATTAACTTCTTCAACGGTACCGTCAATCTGCAAATTGTTGTAATCAACAAAAACGGTAAGATTATCAAGATTATGGTTGCCGGCGAACATAGCTGCCTCCCATACCTGACCTTCTTCACACTCGCCGTCTCCGAGAATGGTATAAACTCTGTAACCGTTGCCGAAATGCTTACCGGAAAGCGCCATACCTACCGCCGCCGAAATGCCCTGACCGAGACTTCCCGAAGACATATCAACGCCCGGGATATGCTTCATATCGGGGTGTCCCTGCAAAATGGAGCCTATCTGACGCAGGGTGCCGAGCTTTTCGGTTTCGAAAAATCCTCTATTTGCAAGCGCCGCATAAAGAGCCGGAGCGGCATGACCTTTGGAGAGAACAAAACGGTCTCTGTCCTCCTTTTTGGGGTTCTTCGGGTCGATATTCATTTTATCGAAATAAAGATATGCCAGCAGGTCTGCAATTGAAAGCGAACCTCCCGGATGGCCCGCTTTTGCCGCGTGAATGCCTTCAACTGCACCCATACGGATTTTAACAGCCATCTGTTTTAAGTATTTTTCTTTTGCTGAATCCATTTTTTACTTCCTTTCGCATTTTTCTAAAAATTTTATGAAATACTCCGGCAGCTCACTGTCAAATTCCATAAATTCATGGGTTGCCGGATGAGTAAATCCTAATTTTTTCGCGTGAAGACATTGTCCGCCGAGCTCGGTTATAACCTTTTTCGGTCCGTAAACCTCGTCCCCCGCAACCGGGTGGCCGATATGCGCCATGTGTACCCTTATCTGGTGGGTTCTGCCGGTTTCAAGCTTACATCGGACATGTGTAAAGCCATCATATCTCGCAATTACCTCGTAGTGGGTTACGGCGTGCTTTGCGCTATCGTCAATCCTCACGCACATCTGCTTGCGCTTTATCGGATGCCTGCCTATCGGGGCATTTACCGTGCCGCTATCCTCCTTAATATTGCCGTAAACCACCGCTTCGTAAACCCTCAAAAATGAGTGCTCCTTTATCTGCTCCGCCAAAAAATTATGAGCGGTATCGGTTTTGGCAACCATAAGAAGTCCGCTTGTATTCTTATCTATTCTATGCACAATTCCGGGTCTTAAAACTCCGTTTATACCCGAAAGCCTGCCCTCGCAGTGATAAAGCAGAGCATTTACGAGTGTGCCGCTCTCGTTGCCCGCCGCCGGGTGAACAACCATACCCTTCGGCTTATTTACAACAAGCAGTTCTTCATCTTCATATACTATTTCAAGCGGTATATTTTCCGCCTCTACATCGAGCTTCTCGGGGTCGGGCAGGTGATATGTAACGGTGTCTCCCGCCTTTACCTTACTGCTTTTACTTGCCATTTTACCGTTAATAAAAACCATATCTTTTGCTATAAGCTTTGCGGCATGGTTTCTTGTAAGTTCGGTATGGTCGGCAAGAAAACTGTCAATCCTCGCGGTATCGTCCGCCGAAATTATCTCAAAGGTTTGCATTTTGCTTTTCCTTTTTCTCTTTTTGTTCTTTTATAAAATCCGTAACCAGATAGAGCACAAGCAAAGCGGCACCTATACAAACGCCGCAATCCGCAATGTTGAAAACCGGGAAGCTTTTCCAGAAAGCAAACTGAATAAAATCTATTACTCTGCCGCCTCTGAGAATACGGTCTGCCATATTGCCCAATCCGCCGGCAAGCACAAGGCAAACTGCCCAGATAAGAATTTTATTCTTTATCTTTCTTTTGATAAGCCAAAATATAACGCCTATCATAATTGCCGCCGTAAGAATTACAAGCAAAACCGTTTTACCGGCAAGCAAGCCCCATGCGCCGCCGCTGTTTTCAATATAACAAAAATCGAAAAGACCGGGCACGAGATTAAAGCTATCATAAAGCTCGCAATTTGCCGCAACGAGATATTTACTTACCTGGTCAAGGACAAGCAGCAGAGCTCCCCCTGCTGCCGCCAAAAATATGCTAATCAATTCGTATACCCCGAATTATTTATTCTGATTGAAGAAATCGTTTGCAAAGCCCTCGGGTTCGCCATCTGCATCTTCGGTATCTTCAATGTTGATTACAAATCCGCCGTTATTCATTTCAGCTTCTATTTCCTGCGGGTCTATTCTCAAAATTTCTTCGGGAGTTTGCTTATTCTCCGGCTCTGCCGCAGTTTCCGGAACAGCTTCTGCTACCGGCTCTGCCTTTTCTTCGGCTACCGGCTCCGGAATTTCTTCAGCTACGGGCTCGGCTACCGGTGCTTCCGGCTGCTTTTCCTCATTGGAAATTTCATATTCAACGGCTCTTGCAACCCTCTACGCATCCATAACTATATCATCGGGAAGCTTTGAAATGAGCTCGAGCTGCTCCTTATACTGACCGATAACATTCTTTTTAAACTGCGCAATTTCGATTTTAAGGCGGTCAAACGAAGCCTGCTGTTTACGAATTATTTCATCGGTAACAAGCTTGATACCGTCCTGCTCTTTTTTGGATTTTTCAATTTCGCTTGCCATCTGCTGTTCTGCCAGGGCGCGTTTTGCCGCAAGCTTCTGGTCGAAATTAGCAAGCATTTCTTTTGCCTCGGCGGTAGCCTCATTTGCACCGTCCTGCGCCTGCTTTTCGATTGCCGCCGCTTTCTGCTTGGCGTCCTCGATAATCTTATCTGCAAGCTGCTGTGCGCTTACCAAAACGGTTTGCAGGCTTTCCGAAGAGGCCTTATACTGCTCTGCATCCTTTGTAAGCGTGGCCAACTGCTCCTTTAAAGACTGAACATACGCCTCGTAATTTTTGTAATCTGCCTCAACCTTATCAAGAAAATCGTCTACCTCTTCACGGTTGTAGCCGCTTACCGATTTTGCGAAACTTACTTCCCTTACATCATTTGAAGTCATCATAATAAAAGCCTCCTAATATTTTTTCAGATTAAATCTGTTTTTTAATAGCTGTATTCGTCAAAAGAATCTTCGCCTAAAACATCAACGCCCTTCGGCACAATTATAAGAGTTCCTTTAGATGCTTTGGTTATTTTTCCGTGGTTTGCATAAGCAACACCGCTCAAAAAGTCAATTATACGGCGGCAGGTGTCCCTGTCAATCGTTTCGAGGTTAAGGAAAACTCCCTTTTGAGAATTGATAAGGTCTGCTATTTCGGTAACCTCATCAAATCTTTCGGGTTTTCTTATAACCATCTCCTGCAAGGAGCCCGAAGGAGCGCTCTTGGTCTTCTTTTCGCTTACGAAAAGTCTGGGTTCTCTGCGCGAAGGATTGGTTTCTTCATAAGAAGGGGTTTCTTCAACCTCTCTCTCCCTCTCTCTTTCTTCCTCTTCCTCATACTCGCCGTTTTCAAACCCCATAAAATTTTTTACCTTATCCCAACATGACATCGTTTTATCTCCTTAAATTTTTTATTTGTATATTCGCTTTCCGAAAAGGGCAGTGCCGATTCTGACACAATTTGAACCGCACTCAATCGCCGTTTCGAAATCATCCGACATACCCATAGAAAGCATTACACTATCATTATATAATTTTTTCGCGCGTATTTCAATAAACAGTTGATACATTTTTTCAAAATATTGTTTATTTTTTTCGTTTTCGGTGCAAATCGGGGGTATTGCCATAAGTCCCTTAACACAAATACCCTCAATTTTTTCTATTTCGGGAGCAAATTCGATTATTTCCGATTCGGTAAAGCCGGATTTACTTTCCTCATTGCCGATATTCACTTCCAGCAGACAATCGGTTACAATTCCGCGCTTCACCGACTCTTTTCCTATCTCCCTTGCAAGCTTTAAGGAGCTTACCGAATGTATCAGCTCTACCCTGCCCACTATATCCTTTACCTTATTGGTTTGCAGATGACCGATAAAATGGCGGTGAGCCGCAGTATCAAGCTCGTTTTCCTTTGATAAAAACTCCTGAACCCGATTTTCTCCTATAAACCTTATTCCGCTTTTTATCGCGTGGTTTATAACGGCGGTATCAACCGTTTTGGTAGCGGCAAGCAGGATAATATCCTCTGCGCTTCTTCCCGATTTTTCAGCTGCATTTTTTATGCGGAGAAGAATATCGGCATAGTTTTCATCAAAAATCTCAATTGATGATTTTTCCTTCATAAATATTCTTTCCTCCTACAACAATTTCGTCATATAATTTAAGTTTGCCGTTTTTGGTATCATATTCGCATATCGCGAAGCCCTCTTTTGAATAGAGAATGTTTACCGGTACGAAATGCGCCGTAAGCTCATTCACGGTATAAACTCCGGTTACGTTTTTGTTTTCCACCTTACCGTCCTTATCCTCAACATCCATATTCACCATACGGAGCGCTTTACTGCTTACCTTAAGGCCCGAATAAACCTTTCTTACAACCGTCATCGCACAGCTTCTTACCGAAGAAAGCTCGCCGCTCATTTCCTGACAGGAGAAGATTATTACTGCACGGTCACTCGAGGGGGAAATATTTATTTTATGCACTATTACGTTTATTTCGGGGTTGGATTTAAGGGAAGTTCTGATTACCAGCTCATCGCCCGTTTTAAAAAGCAGAGAATCGTTTATCGAAACATTGGCGGCAATATACCAGGTATAATTTGAAACAAGCTTACCTATTACCGAAGCAGGCTTTTCCTCCGGCTTTAAGTTATCCAAAAACTCGGGGGTGATATTATCGAGATTATCGGTATTCAGGATATTTTCGTAGCCGTCCACCGTAGAAACAAAATATCCCGATTTCTGCGCACGGATATAGCCTGACGGCGTACCGACCGTTGCCCTTACCGAATTAAGCTCATTTTTAAGGGCGGTAAGCTGTGAAGAAAAGTCCACCGCCTGACCGGTAGCTATCTGCTTGCGGTTCATAAGGGTAAGCACGGCATCTCGGTTTTCGGAAATATCGGTATATTTTCCCGTGCTCGCAGAAGCGATAAATTTATTCAGATTATCATAAATTTTGGCATTGAGCAGGTTTATATCCACCGCCGCCGAATTATTATACTTCTGAATTTCTTCAATATTTTTGATTTCATTTTCAAGCTCGGCAACCTTCGATGCGGCTATCGACTGCGCCTCGTTTTCATAAACATCGGCTATTATTCCGTTTTTGGAAACACGGCCGGC
The DNA here is from genome assembly GCA_018065375.1 of Candidatus Equinaster intestinalis. The sequence goes on from JAGHTJ010000088.1 coordinate 8,008, forward strand.
ATCAACCGTTTCAAAATGCAGAGCCTTGCCGGATTCGTGCTTTATAAACTCCTCGTCTCTTATAACTATACCGGTAATATCTACACCGTCCACCGCAGTATACTGTGTAACCGTTTCGGTTGAAACCGAGTTATGAAGGGCGGCATAAATCTGATAAATGAGAAAAATCGCAATAATAACCGCAACTGTAGTAACAATCCATTTTCTTTTTCCCATTTTTTCACCTTCCTAAAAATTTTCAAGTATTTTTTTTGCCGCCTCAAATGTATCGCATTCATCGGCATATATCCAGTTTACATCATCGCGTTTATTAAACCATGTAAGCTGACGCTTTGCATATCTGCGTGTTTCGGTTTTGAGCTTTTGAACCGACTCCTCGAGCCCCTGCTCACCCTTAAAATAGGGGTAAAACTCCTTATGACCTATCGCCTGCGCAGAAGAAGAATTCACATTTTTGCAAAAGCTTTGATAGGCTTCCTCCAAAAGTCCGTTTTCCAGCATAAGGTCTACACGCTTTTCAATTCTTTCGTAGAGCTTTTGGCGATCTTTATAGGTAATTCCGATGAGAAGGGATTTATATGCGCTTCCCTTTTGCTTTGAAAGCTCATTCTGCTTCGAAACCGTAATACCGGTGGTAAGATAAACCTCAAACGCCCTTATTATGCGGCGTTTATCCCCGGTATTCAGCCGCCTTGCGGTATCTTCATCGAACTCGGCAAGCTTTTTAAGCATCTCCTCGGCTCCGATATTATCAAACTGCTCCGAAAGACTTTGGCGGAGCTTTTCATCAACCTCGGCTTCAACGAATTCCACACCGTCAACAAGCGAGTTTACATAAAGTCCTGTTCCGCCTACTAATATCGGCATCGTATTTCGGCTTATTATATCCTTTATGGTTTTGTTTGCGAGGTTTACATAATCCGAAACGGAAAACCTTTCTCCGTATTCGAGAAATTCTATAAGATGGTGGGGTATTCCCCTTTTTTCGGCCTCGCTCGGCACGGCAGATGCTATCGGCATATCCTTATATATCTGCATTGAATCCGCCGAAACAACCTCGCCGCAAACCAATTCCGCTATACTTACACCGAGCTTGGTTTTGCCTGACGCGGTAGGCCCCACAACGGCTATAAGCGGTATTTTATCCATAACATTCTCCCGCCTTAAACTATTCTGCCGAAATATTTTTCGAGCTCGCTTCTTTTTATCTTAAAGGCAACCGGTCTGCCATGCGGACAGTACATAATTTCATTACTGCCCAGCACCTTTTTTGCCAGCGCCTCAAGCTCTGCGGGTGTATTATGCTGATTGCCCTTGATTGCCGCTTTGCAGGCGGTGGTATGGAAAATATCGTCTATTTTATCAACCTGACTTACCCTGCCGCTCGAAATTTTTGAAGCAAGCTCACCTACGAGCAAATTTATATCCTCGTTTTTGAGCATTGCGGGAACCGCCCTTACTATAACGCAGTTTTCACCGAAATCCTCAAGGAAAAATCCGAGATTTTCGAGCTCCTCTTTAGCGCTCACAATCGCCGAATATTCCTCCCTCGTAAGGCTTACACTCAAAGGAGAAAGCAACTGCTGAACCTCGATATTTTCCCTTTTACGGAGCTGTTCATAAATAATTCTTTCGTGAGCGGCGTGTTTATCTATAAGATAAATTTCATTTTGCGATTCAACGATAATATATGTGCAAAAGGCTTCTCCGATATACCTTAACTCTATTTCCTCCGAAATTTCGCGGGAACTTACTTCCTTAATTTCGGTAGCTTCTTCGGTATCCTTTTTTGTATCCTTTGAATAAATTATTTCTTCTTTAAAAAGCTCGGGCTTGGGGCTATGCAAAACCCCTCCCGATAATACTTCTTCGGTTTTTTCGGCTATCGGTTGGTTTGTTTCCCGAATTTTCTTTTCCTCGGTGAGTTTTACCGGCGGTTTTGTTTCAAGGCTCGGATTTATCACCGAAAGCAGGGTGTTTATCTTGGTCTGCTCTGCCTTTTTGGGTGCTTCGGCATAGGGGTTAAAATACGAATTTGCCTTGCCTGCCTGCGGCGCAACCTTTATTTCGGGTCTTGTATCGGAATTATTCAGAGCATTTCGGGCGGCATAGTAAACCGCCGAAAAAATCTTCTTTTCCTCCGAAAAGCGCACCTCCATTTTGGTAGGATGAACGTTTACATCAACGCTGTTTTTGGGCGCCTCGATAAATAAAACACAGCAGGGGAATTTTCCCACCATTGCCGAATTTTTATATGCCTGCTCAAGCGCCGCAGTAGCCGTACCCGAGCGGATAAGTCTTGAATTTAAAAAGAAAAACTGACCGTTTCGGTTTTGTTTGCAGAAAACCGGCTTGCATACCATACCGTGAACCCTTATACCCTCGGTTACGGTATCAACCGGCATAAGAGATGAGGCAAATTCTCTGCCCAGCACCGAATAGACCGTATTTGAAAGGTTACCGTCTCCCGATGTTGTGAGTACGGTCTTACCGTCTCTTATAAGCTTGAAGGCAATTTCGGGGTGAGAAAGCGCCATACGCTCAACTACTGCCGCTATGGCGTTACCCTCGGTAACATCGCTCTTTAAAAATTTCATTCTTGCCGGGGTATTATAGAAAATATCGCGGACAATTATAAGGGTTCCTCTATCGCAACCTATTTCCTCGTTTACCTCGGTAATACCGCCCTCGATTACAAAATGAGTTCCTGTTTCTTCGGATTTTGTGCGGGTGATAAGCTCGGTTTTGGATACGGCGCAGACCGATGCCAGCGCTTCACCCCTAAAGCCCAAAGTTCCTATCTGCTCAAGGTCGGCTTCGGTTTTAATTTTACTCGTTGCATGGCGCAAAAACGCGGTGGGAACCTCTTTTCTCGGTATTCCGCAACCGTTATCGAGTACGCTCATATAGAGTATGCCGCCCCGCTTGATTTCAACGGTAATTCTCGAAGAAAAGGCATCTATTGAATTTTCTACCAGCTCTTTAATTACGGCTGACGGACGCTCTACAACCTCACCCGCTGCAATAAGCTCTGCAACCTCCTTGGGCAGTACCCTTATATCCGGCATTGCGGCACCTCCTTTTTGATTTTTGATTTATTTTATAATGATTTTGCTTTATCCGATAAATCGAAAAGCACCTTCATCGCCTCAATCGGCGTTAAGGTATTTACGTCTATTGCTTTGAGTTCCTCGTAAATCGAAACGGCATTTACCGTTTCAATCGGTATCTGACTTTCCGCCTTTTTCTCCCCGCCTACATAGGTGGTAACTCCGTTTTCGAGGAGCTCTGCAAGTATTACCTTGGCTCTTTTTATAACCGTTTCGGGAATCCCCGAAAGCTTTGCAACCTCGATACCGTAGCTTTCATCGGCTCCGCCCCTTACTATCCGGCGCAGGAAAATTATATCGTCTCCCCGCTTTTTGGCGGCTATGTTATAGTTTTTAACACCGTCCAGCTCGTTTTCCATTTGTGTAAGCTCGTGGTAGTGCGTAGCAAAAAGGGTTTTGGCACCGAGCGTTTTTTTATGTGCAACATATTCGAGCACCGCTCTGGCTATCGCCATACCGTCATAGGTAGATGTTCCTCTGCCGATTTCATCAAGAATAATTAGGCTGTTTCTCGTGGCATTTTTGATTATATTGGCAACCTCATTCATTTCGAGCATAAAGGTAGACTGTCCGCTTGCCAAATCATCGCTCGCGCCGACACGTGTAAACACGGCATCTACGAGTCCGATATTTGCGCTTTCCGCCGGAACAAATGAGCCCATCTGTGCCATTATCGTAATGATGGCAACCTGGCGCATATATGTAGATTTACCCGCCATATTCGGTCCCGTAATTATGGCGCAACGCTCATCGGTAAGGTTTAAAAATGTATCGTTTGAAACAAAGGGGGTGCGGGTAAGTCTTTCAACCACCGGGTGTCTGCCCGATTTTATTGTGATAATTCCCTCATTGTTAAGCTTGGGACGAACATATCCGTTATCCGCCGCAACCGTTGCAAAGGAGCAGAAAACATCAAGCCTTGAGAGCGCCGCCGCGGTAGACTGAAAACGCAGAACCTGCTCTGCCGTTTTCTTTCGGATTTCGCAGAATATCTCGTATTCAAGGGAGGTAAGCCTATCGTGAGCACCGAGCACCTTTGCCTCTATTTGCTTTAGCTCCTCGGTAATAAATCTCTCGCAGTTTGTAAGGGTTTGCTTTCTTATATAGTTTTCGGGAACCCTGTCAAGGAAAGAATTGGTAACCTCAATATAGTATCCGAAAACCTTATTATAACGAATTCGCAGATTTTTTATACCGGTTTTTTCCTTTTCATCGTTTTCTATCTGGGTTATAAAACCGGTTCCGCCCTTGATTATTTCGCGCAGACTGTCAAGCTCGGCATTGTAGCCGTCCTTAATCATACCGCCCTCGCGGATTAAAAACGGCGGGTCTTTTTCTATAGCTTCATCAATAAGTGTTTTTATATCCTCGAGCAAATCTATTTCTTCGTTTATCACGGTAAGGGCTCTGCTCGAGCATTTTCCGAGAAGCGCCTTGATTTCGGGAAGCCTTTTAAGGGTTTCGCAAAGGGTTCGCAAATCGCGGGCGTTCGCCGTTCCGTAAACCGTTTTGGTGATTATTCTCTCAATATCCCGAATATCCGAAAGGGTTTCGGATAAATCTCCACGGACCTGAACATTATCAAAGAGCTCTTCAACGGCATTCTGGCGGCTGTTTATAGCGTTTATATCCATAAGCGGCTTTTCGGCGTATGAGCGCATAAGGCGCTTGCCCATCGCCGTTCTCGTTTTATCGAGCACCCAAAGGAGCGAACCTTTTTTGGATTTTGTTCGCATGGTTTCGGTGATTTCGAGGTTCCGTAAGCTCATTAAATCGAGCAACATAAACTGATTTTCGGTATAATATTCGATTTTATTTACCGAAAGCTGTTCGTTTCTGCCGGTTTCATAAAGATACTCAATAGTAGCACCGAGTGCACATTCCGCCGCAGAGCCTTCGGTAATACCGAGCTTCTGCACCGAAATAACTCCGAAATGCTTTAAAATCATATCCTCGGTAATGCGAATATCAAAGCTCTCGCTTTCTCTTACGGATATTGCCGCACCGAGACGATTTACCGCAAAATCCTCAAGCAACTCGCTTGCGGTTTCCTTTTCGGAAATAATTTCACTCGGAGAAAATCTGCCGAGCTCATCGAGCGTTCTCTTGGTTACATTTTCACCCGCAATTTCGGTGAGCTTAAGCTCGCCGGTAGAAGCATCGGTAAAGCAAAGACCTACCGCACCATTTAATCTTGCAACGGCGCAGAGATAATTGTTTTTGCCCTCCTCGAGCATATTACCGTCCAGCACGGTACCGGGAGTGATTATCTTTATAACGTCTCTTTTTACTATGCCCTTTGCCTTTGCGGGGTCTTCCATCTGCTCGCAAATGGCTACCTTATATCCCTTTTCAATCAGCCTTGCGATATATCCCTCGCAGCTGTGATAAGGAATGCCGCACATCGGAGCACGCTCTTCCTGCCCGCAATCCTTACCTGTTAAAACAAGGTCCAGCTCCTCCGCCGCAATTTTGGCGTCCTCGAAAAACATCTCGTAAAAATCGCCCAAACGGAAGAAAAGAATACTATCCTCGTGCTGACTTTTTATCTCAAAATACTGCCTCATCATCGGCGATAATTCAGCCATTTGTTTTCTCCAATCCCAAAATTAAATAATCAGTGGCATCCGCCGCAGGAGGAGCAATCTCCAGTGCAGGCGGAAAGGTCGCAGGTTTCGGGGTCTGCACCCTGCGCGCTCATTGTAATAATAGAATTAACATCGTTTAATATCTTATCAACCTCGGCTCTTGCCTCGTTGAATTCAACCATTGTAGGCTCGCTCATAACCTCATCATAAAGTGTGCGAAGCTTTGTATTGAGCTCCTTTACGGTTTCATCGTTTTTGCCCTCGTCCTTACCGAGCTCCTTATCGAGGTTCATTCTAGTAAGATTGAATTCTCCTATTTTTGCCTGAAGCTCCTCATTCTTTTCGCTTGCAAGCATTGCCTTTGCATAGCGGATATAACGCTCGTCTGCCTGGAGCGCCTTTCCGAGTTCTCTTGCCGCCTTAATTACGTCCATTTTTATTTCTCCTTTACAAATATTCCGTTTATGTCACCGTTTACATCGGTTACTTTTACATTTACAAATTTTCCGAGCAGTTCTTTTTCGCCCTTGAATTTAATAACCTGCGTTCCGTTTGTTCTGCCGAAAACAAAACCGTCCTCCGCTTCTTCACAGAGCACCTCATACTGCCTGCCCACCATTTTATCAAGCTTTGCTTTGCTGATACCGTCCTGCACTTTTAAAAGCTCATCAAACCATTTGCCCTTTTCGGCGCGTGTTACGGTATCCGGCATTTTTTCGGCGGGAGTATTCGGTCTCGGCGAAAAAATAAAGGTGAAAAGCGAATCGTATTCAACAAAGCTTACAAGCTTTTTGGTATCACAAAATTCCTCGTAGGTTTCCCCCGGGAAGCCTACAATTATATCGCTTGTAAGGGTAATATCCGGCATAAGCTCCTTTGCCCTTTTTATCAAAAACATATATCTTGCGGTATCGTAATGGCGATTCATTGCGGTAAGCACCCTATCGTTGCCGCTTTGCACCGGAAGATGAAGATGATGAGCAACCTTTTTACAGCGACTCATAGTTTCGAGGAGCTCCTCGGTACAGTCTCTCGGGTGGGAGGTCATAAACCGGATACGGAAATCCCCCTCTAAAGAATTGAGCTTTTCCAAAAGCCCCGCAAAGTTTATATCCTCATCAAGGGTTTTACCGTATGAATTTACATTCTGACCGAGCAGTGTTATATCACGAACACCCGATTTTATCATTTCTTTTGCCTCGGCTATGATATGCTCACTGCTTCTCGAACGCTCTCTGCCACGAACATAGGGCACTATACAGTAGGTGCAAAAGTTATTACAGCCGTACATAATCGGAAGCCAGCCCTTGATTTGCTTATCGCGGTGAACCGGTATGCCCTCAACTATCTCCTTATCGTACCCCGATATATCGAAAATGCGGGGCGAACCGTTAAGCCTTTTATAGAGAAGCTCGGGGAATTTATGCATAACCTGGGTTCCCAAGACCATATCAACATAGGGGTAACTTTTTTTGATTTTATCGGCAACTATCTGTTGCTGTGACATACACCCGCTTACGGCAACTATCATATTCTGCCTTGCCTTTTTGAGGGCTTTCATTACACCCACATTGCCGAAAACACGGTCCTGCGCGTGTTCACGCACGGCGCAGGTATTGAAAAGCACAAAATCGACATCGGTTTCGTCCTCGGTTATGGTATAGCCCATTGCCTCAAGCATACCCTTATAGTGCTCGGAATCGCTGACATTCTGCTGACAACCGAAGGTATTTACACAAGCCTTCGGCTCGCCGTAAAGTGCCGCGGCAAGCTTTTTTACTGCATCTATGTAAAATTTCTGATTTTCAAAAAGTGATTCCGACATATATACTATCCCCACTATAAATTAACATTTTTATTATACTACAAAATATTTATTTATTCAAGAAAAAGCGAGGGCGAAAACGTCTTTTTTGAAAAAATTTTTCGGAGAAAAAAATCACGGCAGAGACGGAATGTCTCTGCCGCAAAATTTAATCTATTTTGGTGTAGAACATTTGAAGCACCGCTTCGAGCATAGCCGTTTTATCGGGAGTAAATTCAACCAAATTGTTTGCACCCATTTTACTCTCGCCCGAAAGGTTTTTGAATTCAACGCCGGTATTAAACGAACCCGAAAGGAACGAGGAGGTTAAAAACGTGATTTGCGAGGTATCAATATCGGTGATTGTATAACCCTTTATGGCATTATAGCAATTTATCGGAGTTAATATATTCTCCTTGGTTTTGGTTATCAGCTTATTTGCCATTGCCTTTAAAAATGCAACGAGCTGATTATTCATACGGTTATATGCCGCACCGACATTGGTTTTACTTCTGTATCGCAGAAAATCAAGGGCTTCATTTCCCAAAATATTATAGGTCTGTCCCTTTTTATACATTATACCGAGCGAGCCCTCAATATCCTCCTGCGGTGTGATTTTTACGCCGCCGAGCTTATCGGTTATAACGCCCACAGCCTGCATATTTACCTCAAAATATGAGTTTATCGGTATACCGTAAAGAAGTCTCGAAACGGCATCTACCGTGTTTTCACAGCTTTTTTCCTTACCGTCTCCGTAAGCGTAAGCAAGGCAGACCTGCTTTCTCTCGGTACCGGCATAGTTGCCGTTGTTTGAATAAAGAGAAATATCGGTCATAGAGTCTCGAGGAATGGCAAGTATCGAGGTTTTTCCGGTTTTTGTATCCATTGCAAAAACGAAAAGACCGTCCGCCTGACCGGCCTTACCCGGTGTAGCCTCGTTTGTTTTTACATTATCGGTACCAATACAGAGTATCGTAGCAATATTTTCGTTGTATTTATACTTAACGCCGTTATAGATTACGGTATTCTCCTGGCTTTCGTAACCGTCAATATCCGATACGGTGAGGTTTACCTCCTGCGCGGCGCTGGTAAGCTCATCCTTGCCCTTATTTTTGAGTATCACAAAAATACCCGCAAGTATGCCGATAATAAGAAGAATTACAATCGGAATTATAAACCGCTTTTTCTGATAAAACTTGCGGTTGGCCTTGTCCTTTTTGGTACGACCGTTTGAATATTTTTCTTCGAAATCCATTTCCTCATCAACATCTTGAGAAGGCAGAACGCTGAAATCCGGGAACTGATTATTTTGTTCGCTCATCTGAAATTCTTACTCCTTGAACTAAAAATCTGTATTTTTCACTGCTGGTGCAGGTGCTTAAGGTGAGCAGCTTTGTTTGCTCGGAAAGATTTGAAGGACGCGTATTTGCCGAAAGAATATCCGGCTTTTTTACAAATTCAAGATAATTCTTGAATACCTCCTCATTTCTGAAATCAAAAGAATTCAGCAAATGACGGCTATCATACTTATACGCGGCAATTATTTCGTATGTCATAATATGTCCGGGTATGTAAATGTAAACATACCGGTTTTCATCGAAAAATTCCTTATTACTGAAGCTGTGAAGCGCGCGGAACATCGAGCCGTCCTTCATATTGTGGCCGTAAAGCACGGTATTGGGGTCACCGAAATTGGGCGAATTATAAACCTCGGCATAAATCGCGCCCTTGCGGTCTTCTTTACCGTAAGCATCGTGGGAAAGATAAAAAGCATTATCATTGAAGCTTTGCGCCACGGGATAATCAATAACCGTTCCGGGAATTTTTATCCATGCAAATATTTCGGGATTTTTAGCCTGCAGGGAAGCAAAATCAATCGGATTATCGGGTAAATTTTCTTCCTCGCTCTGCGCGCTTGATACCGGCTTATTATCGACTTCATTTTCCCCTTTTCCGGAAAAGAAAATGAAATATCCCGCCAGCAAAAAGCAGATAATTAAAAATATTATGAAAATAATCAGAATGATTTTTTTCTTATTTTCCTTATTCTTATCGTTACCGTCTCGCTGAAAATCTTCCATTGTTTTAACCTCAAATCAATATGTGAGTATATAAACATTATATAAAAAATCAAGAATTCTGTCAAGTGTGCTACATCAAAAAACGTTCTCCAAATTACGCCGAAAAAGAATATAAAACGACAAAAAAACGGTCAGCCCGAAACGAGCTGACCGCAAATTAAACTATTTAAACTTATGCCTTTGCGGACTTTTTGATTACAAGGAGTGAACCTGCCGCAAGGGTAATTACCATCATTGCACCGAGAACTGCGCTGCTATCACCGGTTTTAGGTGAATCACTTTCACGCTTGGTATCGGTATAAACGATAGCGCAGGTTGAGAATTTATTGGTATCAAAGGTAAGAGATTTTACCATAAGAGCATTATCAGCAAAAACGGTGGGGATTACCTCAACCTTACCGTCATAATAGCGAATGAGCTTATAGGTTCTTACAACCGATTTATCGGTATTGATAATATCGGTGGGGATACCTATTTTAATGGTTAAATCCTTCTTGGTCTCCTTAATTATTTCGGGGTCGTCCTCACCTATCTGCTTGGAAAGGATAAGGTCAACATAGGCGCCGAATTCGCTTTTGATTTCCTTGGTTTTCTTCATAACCGCATCGTTGGTCTGCTTCGGAATTTCAGAAATAGCTCTTCTTATAACCTCAAGCCAGATTCTCATATCAACCTGCTTTTTGGTTGCATTTTCCCAATCCTCGGGAGTTATAACGATTTCGATAACCTCTTTCTCGGGGGTTACGAGCTCGGGGCCTTCTACTTCTACATCGGGGTCAAAATCTTCAATATCCGAACCGGTAGGGCTGATAATCGGGTCTTTTGCTTTGGCAGATACGCCGAAAGCGCATGAAAAAACGAGTGCAATAGCGCAAATCATAACGAGTAATTTTTTCATCATAATACACCTCACTATATTTTTAACAGAGTTATTATACACTATATTTTTCGAATTGTAAAGAGCTTTTTTAAACTTTTTAATATTTTTTTAAGAAGGTCAAAACCGATTGACAAAACCGGTTTTTAAATATACAATGATTTCGGAGATGATTTTATGAAAAAGTTTTTCTGCATTATGCTGGCTTTACTGATTACAGCGGCGTTTGCGGGCTGTAAAAAGGAAGAAAAGGGCGATAACAATACCGCTTCTTCAAGTTCGCAAACCGAAAGCTCTGCATCGGATAGTTCTTCGAAACAAAGTGACAGTTCGGAGGTTTTACAGAACAAATTATTTAAAAAAGGCATTTGGGGTGTCAGCCTTGAAGGCAAGGCGGTAGCTCTTTACAGCTTCACCGAGGACGGAAAAAACTGCCGCCATTATTCAGCCGATGACGGTTCGATGGTTGACTTCGATTACGAAGCGGTGGGCAGCAACAGCGATTATATTTTCCACATGACAACCTATAACAGCGATGTTGAGGCATCTATAGTTTTTCTTGACGAAAACACCGCCGGCCTTATCTGGGAAACCCTTGAGCAGGAAAAAATCGTATTTATAGCCGACAAACCCCTTGACGAATATCTTAAAAGCGTGGATATAAACGATATTGTTTTGTAATAGGAAATAATTCTTGACAAAATGCGGAACATATTATAAGATATTATATGTTCCGCATTATTATATTGTATGCCGCTGTGGTGGAATAGGCAGTTTTGCGCCGAGCGCACCCGGTGGGTGATACAGCGAGAGCGCAAAAGACGCCGCGGTCGAAGGTTTTAGGTGCTCGGCACCGAAAAAGCTTCGGGAACCGCAAGGGTCACATAAACACTTAATTAGCAGAACAAAATACAGCATATATGCCGCTGTGGTGGAATAGGCAGACACAAGGGACTTAAAATCCCTCGGTAGCGATACCGTACCGGTTCAAGTCCGGTCAGCGGCACCAAAATCCCTTAAGAGTTTATCCTTACAGTTAAACATTTAAGGGGTTTTATTATAATTTTTAAAGGGAAGTTTTTGCTATGCCAAAAAATTTACTCAAAAAGCTTAATATAGCATATATTAAAGCCGGAATCAAAAAATATTGGACAATAGCTTTGGATAAAATCATCGATTTTTTAAGAAACTGCTATTACTCGTTTTTGAAATGCCGCTTAAAAAACATCAACCCGCCTCCGTCTATTATTGCTTCCGACTGTTTCGGAGGCTTTATGTATCACAATTTAGGTCTTCAATTCCGCAGCCCTACCGTTAATTTACTTATCGAAAAATCAAATTTTATAGAATTTGTAACTCACCTGAAGGAATACCTCGCTGCCGAGCTCACCGAAATAACCGATAATTCTGTTACATATCCTGTGGGTTTATTAAAATACGGTGATAATTCTGTTAGAATAGACTTTATGCACTACAAAACCTTTGAACAGGCAAAACAAAAATGGGAAGAGCGCAAAAAGCGTGTTTCATTTGATAACATTTGCATTGTTCAGCTTATAGCAGACGTAACCGAAGACGACATAAAGGCATTTGACAAGTTGCCCTTCGAAAGCAAAATGCTTGTTGCAAACAAAAACCCCATCGGCAGTAAAAATGTAGTTGTTCATCCGGTATTCAGTGATAAGAATTACACGCACGGTCAAATACTTTCATACAAGCACAGATTTTCAATTAAGAAATATATGGATTCAATAGATTACGTATCCTTCTTAAATTCGATAAAACACAAATAATCTTTAAACTGAAAACTCCTTATCGCTTCTGCGGTAAGGAGTTTTTTTAAATCATTTTCATAAATCTCATTAGAATTATATTTTCTATAATAAATTTATGATATAAGCAATTTTAAATGCTTGAATTTTTCTTTCCTCGTTAAATATTCAAACAAGAAGCCTATTGCTATAGTAATTACAAGGGCGGTTAAATTTTCAATGTATTGCGGCGGCAAATAATGGAAAATTTTGTTTACGGCTGCGCATCCCCAGGATACAAACTGATAAATAAGGAAATGCGCATAAAAAACAATCATACCTGAAACCCGTAATTTTTTATATATTGCATTGGGTTTTAACTGCGCATGAGTTGCAATATACATCATAAAGAAAACTGTCGGAAACAGCATTATGCTTAAGGGAAAATCTTTTAAATTTTCAAGTTTGTTAATAAAAACTCTTTCTAAAAACATCAAAATTCCCGAAATAATCAGTCCGCATATTGCGGTTGTTTTGCTCAAGGTAATCTTTTTCTTGGCAAAAAGCAGACCCAAAAACATAAACGGTACTCCCATAAACAGTCCGTTGCAATTTGTGCCGAAAAGTGTAATATATGCTTTTACGGGATATTTTGCAACCTTATAAATCGGAGTTGCAACCATAACTTTTGAATATGTATCGCAAAGCAGCCATATTAAATATAATACGCCCGAAACTATTGCCATTTTTTTGAAGGAAAACTTGCATTTTATCATAACGCCTATAATTATTACGGCAATTATTAACCCCCCCATGTACCACATCTGCGAATTTCCGCCGACAAATTGAACAATCAGCCATAATCCGTACAAGCATGCAATCTTTTTGACATATTTAATAATTATCTCCGAATCAAAGTTATTCAAATCAACCTTTCTGAATAGCAAAAATCCCGCCGATGTAAAATAAAACGGTACCGCAATACGAGCCGCATAATTTCTTATATAATAATTGATAATATCGGCATGTTGAAACGCATCCGAAGAAAGCGGCGGAAGGTGTATGAAAAACACCAGAATTGCACATACGAATTTCAAAACATCCATCATATAATAATTGGTTGTAAGCGGTAAATCGGATGCTGAAAAATTCCATTTTTTCAGTTTGTTTTCTTCCATAAATATCCCCTCTTATATCTTAAAATCATTTTCATAAAGTTCATTAAAATTATGGGTTACGCCGTTATCGCGTTCTCGCACTCCCAGCAGATTTCCGATATTTACATTATGCATACTGCGGAAAATATTATCATCGGCGTCCGGGTTTGTTTTTCTTATATCGGCAATAAGCCTTTTTATTTCCTTGCGCTTGGAAAGCTCCTCGTTTATTTCGCTCTCTACCGTAAATTTGCAGGCGCACCGCAGGAATTTAAGCTCGTTATAATTTGCCCATGCGATAATATCCCGCTCCTTTACCTTATAAAGCGGACGTATAAGCTCCATTCCCTCAAAATTTGTGCTGTGAAGCTTGGGAAGCATAGTCTTTATTTCGCTGGCGTAGGTCATACTCATAAGCAGGGTTTCGATAGCATCGTCAAAATGATGGCCGAGGGCAATTTTATTGCAGCCCTTTTCCTTTGCCTTGGCATAAAGATACCCTCTCCGCATTCTCGCGCAAAGGTAGCAGGGTGAACCTCCCGCCACGGTTACAACATCGAATATCTCGCTTTCGAATATATCTATCGGAATATTTAGAAGCTGTGCATTTTGTTCGAGAAGCTCTCTGTTTTCTTTATTGTAGCCCGGGTCCATAACGATAAATTCGAGCGAAAAAGGAACCTCGCTGTGCCTTTGCAATTCCTGCAAACATTTTGCCATCAGCACCGAATCCTTGCCGCCCGATATACAAACGGCGATTTTATCGTTTTCGCTTATCAGAGAATAATCCTTCACCGCACCGATAAAGTTATTCCATATCGGCTTGCGGAATTTTTTTATTATACTTCTTTCGATTTCTCTGTATCTTTCCATAACTACCTCAAAAAAATAAGTTCCCTATAATTATAAAGGGAACTTATTAAAAAATCAATATCAAAGAAGAACTATTCCGCTTTCCGCGCAAAGCTTTCTCATATCTGCTGGCCATACCGAAGACTGCACCTCGCCTATATGCGCCTTACGCAAAAAGAGCATACACATTCTTGACTGACCGATTCCGCCGCCTATTGTATAGGGTAGCTCATGCTCGAGCAACGCCTTATGGAAGGGCAGATTTTTTCTGTCAAGACAGTTTCTTTCCTCGAGCTGGCGCAAAAGCGACTCTTCATCAACCCTGATGCCCATGCTCGAAAGCTCAAAGGCACTATCCAGCACCGGATTATAAACAAGAATATCTCCGTTAAGCTCCCAATCATCATAATCGGGGGCTCTGCCATCGTGAATTTTACCGGACTTCAGTTTTCCGCCGATTTTCATAAGAAATACCGAGCCTTTTTCTTTAACTATGGCATTTTCTCTCTGCTTTGCGGTAAAATCGGGGTATCTGTCCTCAAGCTCTTGAGAGGTAACGAAGGTTATTTCATCGCTTAAGGTACGATTGATAAAATTATATTCTTTAGCTATATATTTTTCGGTTTCCTTTAAAGCCTCATAGATAAGGTTTACCGTTTCTTTAAGGGTTTGCTCGTTACGGTCCTTTTTCTCTATGATTTTTTCCCAATCCCATTGGTCAACAAAAACCGAATGAATATTATCGAGATCTTCATCTCTGCGAATGGCATTCATATCGGTATAAAGTCCTTCGCCAACGCTGAAGCCGTGATTTTTGAGCGAAAATCTTTTCCACTTTGCAAGAGAGTGAACTATCTCAACATCCATATTTCCGTCCTTTAAATCGAAGCTGACCGGACGCTCAACACCGTTTAATGTGTCATTTAGTCCGCTCGTTGTTTCAACGAAAAGCGGGGCGGAAACGCGGGTAAGATTAAGCTTTTCAGCCAAATTCCGTTCAAAAAAGTCCTTAACCTTTTTGATGGCAACCTCGGTTTCGTAAAGGTTTAAAACCGAGCTGTACCCCTTTGGAATCTGCAAGTTTCTCATTTAGCAGCATCCTCTAAATAGTTAATATCGGCAACCTTGAACTGATTTGTAGAGCTCTTGGTTTCCTTAAGCTCGAGCTTTGCCGCCTTTTCCTTTATGATTTTTTCCATTTCATCGCCCTTAAGGTCAGTTCTTGCGGCAGATTTAAGTGTTGAAAGCTGGGTATTCTTTTCATTCATAATATCGGCACGGAGTATGAGAAGAATGAATTCCTGCTGGTTTGCATTGGTATAGGGAACTACCGCTACCTCGCCCTCCTTAATATCCTTAAGGGCGGTGAAGTATTCGGATTCATACTGGAAGCCGTCTGCCGACCAGATTTCAGCAAGGCTGTTGCTGAATGTACCGAAATCGGTTTCATCGGCGGTATATTCCTGTTCCTGAACCTCGGCATAAATCTTTGCAAATGCTTCGCCGGCATTGATGCGGTCTGCAAATCCCTTCATGGTATCCTGAACCTCGGTAATATTTTCGTCCTCAAGCTCCGAAAGATTTGCGGTAAGAACGTTTACATAAGCATAATTTGTGTGAAGATGCTTTGCGATTTCGTCCTCGCTTATCGGGGTTTTACCCTTTTCGCCGTAAACCGAATCGAAATAAGCCGACTGATAAATGCTGTATGCCATATAATCCTTAAAGCTCTCAATGCCTACACCGTTGGCGGTATAATAGGGCTCATAGCCATACTGCCAGTAAAGCTCGGCGTTTGCCTTGGCATTTTCGATGTATGTGGCGGTTTCAACCTTATTTTCCTCGCAAAGACGTTTAGCCGCAAGGAACTCTTTACAGATTTCAAGAGCTCTGTTCTTTACCCAATCGGTGTATTTAACCCCGTCAATCTCGGTATCGAGATAGTTTTTATTGGTTTTCTGAACCTCGGCTTCCTCGAGTATTTTGCTGGCCTTCTGCATTGCTTCTTCATCAGCCGCAAGCATTGCGCAGGAATAAAATCCCGAGCTGAAATTTTCACCGTCAACCGTAACGGCGGTTTCTCCGGGTCTGTGGCAAGCGGTAAGGCTTACGCAAATTGCGGCGGCACAAATTACCGCCAAAGTTTTTTTAAATTTCTTTAACATCTGATTTTCCTCCGAAAAACAATTTTACAAAATACAGTATATAACAAACCTCATAAAAAGA
>JAGHTJ010000173.1 GCA_018065375.1 Candidatus Equinaster intestinalis
ATATAATATTTAGGTCGCAATAAATATTATTTCGAGGTGTGGCTCAGTTTGGTAGAGCGCTGCGTTCGGGACGCAGAGGCCGCAAGTTCAAGTCTTGTCACCTCGACCATGATGAGTATTCATAAGGGATTTGACCTATGAATACTCATTTTTTATATGTTTTTCTATGTACGGGCAGGTTCGGGTGAACCTGCCTTTTGCTTTATCTGGTATTGCGTTTTACCGTTTTTTTACATTATTGACTTTTAATGTAAAAAATGCTAAAATTATATTGTAATTAGGAGGCGAGTTTATGAAAATTAAACAAATTACTTCAAAAGCAATATCAATTATTACGGCGGTGGCGCTTATATTAAGTTGTATTACGATAACGCTTAATTCATTTGCCGCACCCGTAAAATTCAATGTAACTTCGGCTTCTCCTGCAATACCTTTATATGTAGGCAAAGCAGTAGATTTAAAAAATTTGAGCATTCAGATCGGAAACTACACTAAATCGGGAGACACGCTTACCTGGACTGTAAAATCGGGCAGTTCTGCGGTTTGTCAGAATGGTTTTCTCATCGCAAAAAGCGAGGGTAAAACCTGTTTTTCGGTTTCAAGCGGCGGCACAAAACAAAATGTCTGGGCGATTGTAAATGATTCGGATAATCTTGATTTTTCACTGATAAATCTTGACTTTTCATCAGATATCTACAATAAATCCGATTGGGTGCAGGGCTCTGTGCAAAGAGATAACACCGAGTGGAGTATCACGAGCGGTCAGCACACGGTAAGCGATGTTATAACTACGGCAAACGCTCCCACACGCGATGGTGAGCGTGGCGCAATTATTCTCACCGGCGCGCAAAATACCCTTATCAGTAAAGCCGCATTCTATAAGAGTGATATTATGGAAGATTTCGGCGATTATACGGTTGAATCGGAAATTTCGGTTGTAATGGCGGCAACAAATCCCTCTGCCGACAATATGCTTTCGGCTCCCGGTATCATTACACGCGGTCATATAAATTCTAATGCCGCTTCGGGCGGATATATCTTTGATAAAACGAATAAATCTTTTGTAATCAGATTCCGTAATTATGGTGGTGTTGCACTCTACGGTACGAGTGCCGCTGACCGTAAGGATACATCGAGCCCCTGGATAGCGCCTTATCTTTCGGCTCATGTTGGCATTACCTATTATTCGATAAGCGATACTGTTAAAACTATTGATTCTTTATGGATGAACGGCGATAAATCCTTGGTGGTTTATCCCGATTACCGTGATTCTTCGGAATATTCCGTAAGAAAGATCAAACTTGATTTAAGCGGAAGCAATTTAAAATATACATTGGATGGTAATACCATATTTGATTCCACTACCTCAGTAAGCCGCATAAGTTCGGCAATTGCCGGCGAGTATGGTGAGGGCGATTACTCCGATTACGGCGACCTTACAACTGCAAAATATCAGGAGCTTTACAAACAAAATGTAAACACCTTTAAGGGTACGGTAGGTATTACTAACAACTACGGAAGCGACCTTTATGTTTACTCTTTAAAGGTTTCAGCCGCAAACATTGAAAGCCAGTTTTTGCCTACCATGATTAACGCCGATGATATCGGCGGTGATACCGAATACAATTATGATATTCCGGTAAATTCAAGGTATAATCTTGCGCTCGAAAGTGCAAGTGCTGTTTGGGATACCGTTAAAAACGAAAACTATGAAATCAAAAACGGTATTTTATCGGTATACGGCAATATTTCTTCCGTAACGGTTTACGGAACGCAAGGCAGCAAGCGTGTAAATAAAACCTTTACGGTTGTACCTAAAGGTACCGATACAGACCTGCCGGTTACGGTATTTGCGGATAAAAATATGACGGTTATACCTCTCGCAAATTCACAAAATACATATCGCCTTCGCATAGATAATGCCGAGGCTGTGCATGGCAGTATTACATTAACCGAAAATGATGCCGAACCGAAAGTCATCTACAATGGTGTTATAGGTAGCACTGCAGGAAATGAATTTGAATTTACGGTATTTAAACCGCAAACAATGAAACTTTCGGCAGAATATGTTACCGAAGAAGAAAGCAAGGCATCAATTTATAATTTGGGCTCAACTGTAAGACTTTCCGAAAATGATGCTGACAAAGCGCTTCGTTTTCTTGTGAGAATTCCTGCCGTAAGAGGAGATAGTATCTCGGAAGCTACTCTCGAAAACAGCATTAAGTTAGGTGGTAAAACGGTTACACCGTTGGCGGTAGGAAGCCTGATTTTACCGAGTAAATTACTTGGTGATAAGGAGCTGAAATTCGCCGATGAGATCGTACAGAGTATCGATCCCAATAGTTTGGATAAAGTTTCGGTAAACTCGAATTATGCTAAAAACATAGTTATCAAAAATCTTGCCAAGGCAACAGACAAATATTCCGATGCCTATGCAACCTTAAGCGGATTTGATACCGAAAAAACAAAGACCTTCAACACATTAGATGTTGATATTGCCTGTGTAAGTTATATCTGGTATAAGGATGCACAGGGTAACTACGGTTTTATTTACAGCGATAAAAAAGAGCGTAATTATAATGATATTTTGTCGGCGGCATTTCCGCTTAAAGAAACCGATGCAGATTTAAGCGGCGCGCTGATAAACGGCGGCACAAATTACGACCTCGATGATAACATTCTTACAACTTCCGCTTCTTATAAAACGGGCGAAGATATAAATTTCTCGCTCTTTGTTAAGGGCGCCTACTCGCTTAATTGGGCAATTTATAAGGATGACCCCTCGGCAAATTATATTTCATCTTTGGGTGAAAAGAATACGGATGATGCCAATATCCCCGTTCTTTCGGGCAAAACCCAGGCAGGCGAGAATGTTTTCAATCTCACTACAAAAATGAATAAAGCCGGAACGGTAAAACTTGTTGCAAGTCTTGCCGATTCTTACGGAAACACCGTTAAATATGCAAACGGCAAGGATGCAAAAACAGAAATAGTTGCCGCGGTAAACGCATCAGGTATTGTTTCTCCTCTTGAAAAGGCGGCGATAATACCTAATGACGCCGATACTGTGCTTGACGGTTTCGCTGAAACTTTTGATGAGCGTGCAATTAAAATCAACGAAGTATTAACAAAAAATAAGGATGACATTAAATCGTTTATTACTTCAGCCAAGGCCGGCGAAAACAAAATTTTTGATCAGGCCTTGTGCCTTAATTGCAGTAAGGTTTCAGATGGTTACAGATATTTTGATTTTTATGTGGCTTTAAATGATTCCGTAACGGTAATCCCTGCGGATGCATCGGACAAAATCGTCTCAACGATATATGAAAATGCGGCTAAAAGTTCCGGAATAAAAGAATATAATCTGCGCCCGGCAACCGGAACCTTTGCGATACCCGAAACAGCAAATTCTCTTACGGGTATAGTTGCCGAATATACAAACGGCGATACTCCGGCAGACTACACCGGAGGTATGCTCAACTCCATTACAGTAAAAACCAATATGCACGGTTTTGATAATGCAAGAGCGAATACCGAAGAGAAATATTATAATGCCCTTTTGGACACCGATACTATAAACGGCGGCATTAAAAACAGTCTTATATCCGATACCGAAAAATCTCTTGCAAACGGTAAAGACAGTTATGCTTACGGAATTGTATACCGCGATTATGCGGCTTTGCAAACTGCAAGAAAACTTTTCAAAATATTGATGCAAAAGGGCCCGTCAAGGGTTACCGTATCAGGAGAAGGTATTGGCGGTTGGCGCGCTACACAGGTTGCGGCATTTGATAACGCTGTTTCGGAGCTTAAAATCACATCGCCCGATTTGGTAAGCGTTTCCGGCGGCAAAAAGAGCATAGACTCTGAAAATCAGTATACCGGCAAAGCAATTCGGTATTTTGAAACGGCATTATCTGCTAAACGCATAGCAAATTCAATGAGCTTGCGCCCCTTTACATTTACCGCTCAAATCAGCGGCAATTTTGCAGATAAAACTTCGCCTGCAAACGGAGTTTTGGCGGTGTATTCGGCTCTTAATAAAGCGAACTGTAATGCTTCGGTTACATTAAAGCAGTTTATCGGTATTGATAGTGCTGATAAAATTTATCTGTCTACCCTCAAAAAAGACTACGATACCGGAGAAGGCAGAAGAAATTTGGATACCACAGATGAAGCTTCCGAAAGTACTGAATATAAACCGGTAGTAGAGGGAACCTCGCCTACAAGGAGTAAAATAGTTACAGGTGGCGATTTTGTTCCTGACAGAACCGAGTTTAAGGTTCCCGAAAATCTTATGACTACCGAGCAATATCACAGCAAAATGGATGCTCTGCTTACTTCTGCTACAAACAAAACAAATGCAAGCACAGAGTATCTCAAAAATCTTGATACCATTGATTTAATGCTTCAAGACCAGATAGTTTATAATACCGAAGATTTTATAAGCAAGAATTATTATACCGAAAAGTATTATGTTGCAGCAGACGGAAACGACAATAACCCGGGAACATCTCCCGACAAACCGTGGAAAACAATTTATAAGATTAATACAACCGAAATTCCGGAGGGTTCGCTTGTTTCCTTTAAACGAGGCGACAGATTTTACGGTGTAATTCAGCCGAAATCGAGTGTGGATTACGGCGCTTACGGCGTTGGCTTCAAGCCGCAGATTTGTGCCTCTTTCGATGCGGTGGCAAAAGGTTGGAAATGGGTGGAAACACCGGTTAAAAATGTTTGGAAGCTTGATAACCGCTTTTCTTACGATGCGGCAAGCAATGACGGCCTTAACTTTACACTCGATATGGCAAACGCTTTGAGCGTTGCCGTGCTTGTTGATAAAGACGGTAATCAGTGCCAGGTAGGTCATAAAGATTGGGTTTCACAGCTTAAAAAGAATTATCAGTATGTATATGTAGGACCGAATTATAATAAATACGGAAATAATTACGATTCAGGCTTTGCAATTACCTGCAACCCGGGTGATAATTATATTTATATGTACTGCGATAAGGGCAATCCGGGCGATATATTCTCCGAAATTCAAATAGGTATGAACAGTTCTGTTTTCAATGAAAATAATAAATACATTGAAAATATCCATTTGAGAAACCTCGAATTGCTTTACGGCAGAGGCCCGATTTGGCCCGGCAACTGTAAGAATATAAGTGTTGAATACTGTACTTGCGGTTGGTCCGGCGGCTTTGATGACGGAACACAGTATTTCGGCAATCCGAAACAACCTACACCTTACGGTGGCGGCGGAGGAGTATACGGTGCCTGCGATAACTATGTTTGGGACCACTGCTATATATTCCAACAATGGGATTCGGGTCTCTCGGCGCAAGCAAAACGAAATACTGTTTCGGGCGGCTGCACAACCTATAAAGATTTCATAACAACAAACTGTCTGATTAAGGGTGCAAAATGGTCGCTTGAACTTTGGCTGCATGTTGAGGGAACAACCGATGATATAATTGATCACGCCGTATTTGATTATAATATCATCAGAGATAACGGATACGGATTTAACGATTTTCAAACATCGGAAAGCGCCTGCGTTGAAATGTGGAATTACTCAAATACCTGCCGCAATTCATCAATTCAGCATAATGTGTTTGACCGCCCCTACGATTTGCTCTATCACGGAATAAACCCGACCGTTGTCGGCGGAGTTAAAATGCCGCTTTTTGATTACAATGTATGTATTCAAACAAATGGTAAACGGTTGGCACAGGTCAAGAATCTGGGTACGGTTTATTTTAACGATAGCGGAATAAACTCCTTGCAGAATTTCGGAATTGATAAACATAGTTTGTTCCTTTATGCTAACAGATAAAAATTAAACTGTTGAGTATCAATTTACGGTGCATAATAACTGCTACCGGCACACAATAGCCCAAAACTTATTTATTGCATAACAATATCCTCCCTTGAGATACAGTAGTATCTCAAGGAAGGATAAAAAATGTACGTTTTGATTTTTGGATATGATTGTCCTGCACCGAAATCATTGATTTTATTTTGCTTTCACCAAGTCCGTTATGAACACTCGCACCAAAAGTAACCTTTGCGAAAGCAAATGTTATTTTTTATCCAAGCCGCAGGCTTGATATAATGTTTACCATAAAAGAGGGATATTATGATAATTGCGGTAATAGCTGTTCTTTTGATTCTTGCGGTTTTGCTCACAATAACATATATCTGCTACCGTATAGCCTTCTATGTAAGCCCGAAGCTCAATAAAAATCCGTACATTATGCTTGAGGGCGAGCAGTATGAGGCTTTAAAGGACGAAATAACACAAATGGTGGATAGCGTTATAGACCTTAAATATACCGATTGTTATACAACATCATTTGACGGCTACCGCCTGCGCGCAAGATACTACGAGGTCGATAAGAATGCACCTCTTGAAATAATGGTGCACGGCTATAAAAGTATCGCTTTGCGCGATTATTGCGGTTCGCTTAAGGAGACACTTGATAGGGGTATAAATGTTCTGCTTGTTGACCAGCGCGCCCACGGAGAAAGCGAGGGAAGATGCCTTTCCTTCGGTATTTTAGAAAGATATGATTGTCTTTCCTGGGCAAGATTTGCGTATGATAAGTTCGGAAAGGATAAAAAAATAATACTTGTGGGTGTTTCCATGGGGGCAGCTACCGTGCTTATGGCAAGCGAACTTGAGCTTCCCGAAAATGTAGTCGGAATAATAGCCGATAGCGGTTATTCGTCTGCCGAGGCAATAATCAAAAAGGTAATAGGGGATATGAAGCTTCCGGTAAAGCTTGCATATCCGTTTGCGTATATAGGAGCTAAAATTTTCGGTCGCTTTAATCTTCGCGAGCGCACCGTAACAGATGCGGTTAAAAACTGTAAAATTCCCGTGATGATAGTGCACGGCGCGGATGATAGATTTGTGCCCTGTGAAATGTGTAAGGAAATTTATGAAGCCTGCACCGCACCGAAAATTCTGCTCACCGTAAAAGAAGCAGGCCACGGATTAAGCTTTTTGATAGATAATAACGCCTATAATCAAAAGCTTGATGAATTTTTGGAAATGGTGCTGTAAAAAATATTCCGAAAAGCGGGTTGATATTCCAGTATAAAGCAAACAAAAATTTCACTTATTGACTTATTTTGACAAATATGCTATATTGTTGTTGGAATTTCAGTAAAAAATAATTCTGGGGGATTAGATTATGAAAATTATTACCTTTGAAGATATATTGAATTTGAATGTTCCGATAGAAGAGTACTACAATTGGACCGTTGAAATGATAAAAAACAAAAATAATTCAATATTACCGCCCAAAATAAGTATTAAACCTTATGATGGCGTTTTTTGTAATGTAATGCCCAGCTTTATTCCAAACGAAGATGGTGATGTTGAAGGCGTTAAAGTCGTTACAAGATATCCCGATAGGAAGCCTGCTTTGGAGAGTAAGATTTTACTGTTAAATGCTCAAAACGGTGAATTTCTTGCTTTGATGGATGCAGACTGGATTACCGCAATGAGAACCGGTGCGGTTGCAGTGCATAGCATTATGTTGCTTGCTAAATCAAATTATCATGTAATTGGTATGATGGGACTCGGCAACATTGCAAGAGCGGTTTTATACATATTGCTTGAATTAAATCCACAAAAACATTTTGATATAAAACTTTACAGATTTCAAGATGATGAAATCCTATTTGCCGAAAGATTTAAAGATTATGATAATGTATCTTTCTCTTTTGTTGATGATTACAGTTCGGTCGTTAAAGGCTCGGACGTTGTGGTTTCTTGTGTAACTTACGCCCCTGAAGATTTTTGTAAAGATGAAGATTTTGATGAGGGAGTATTGGTTGTACCGGTACATACGCTCGGCTTTACTAATTGCGACTTATTCATCGATAAAGTTTTTGCTGACGATACAGGTCATGTTTGTCATTTTAGAAATTTAGATAAGTTTAAAAAATTTGAGGAAGTTTCGGATGTTGTTAACGGAAAGTTGCCGGGTCGCGAAAATGACCGCGAGAGAATTTTAGCATACAATATCGGCGTTTCCTTACACGATATAAATTTTGCTTCTCATATATACGAAAAATTAAAGAATAACAACGATTTATGTGATGTGGATATGAAAGGTCCAACTGAAAAATATTGGATTTAAAAAGCAATCATAATTTAACTCGGCTTTATCCGTCTGAATGGTTAAAGCCGAGTTTTATGTTTGTTTATAGAAAATTTGCAAAATATACTTAAAGATCCGCCTTGTTTGGCTATAAGGGATTTTGCCATCGTGGCAGAGGCTTAAAAAGCAGGGTCTACACCCGAAATGGGTGCAGACCCTGTCTGATGGTGCGGGTAACGGGACTTGCTACGACACCTACCGGTGTCTACACGCCCGCGGGCTTGCCGAACGTCCGCCGGAGGTTCGGCATTTTGCTACACAAAACCGCCCTTTTCAAGTTCCTTAATATGAAAAACAAAAAAATTTCCAAAACAAACCGAACGGCTTGCCTTGGATATTTTGGTGCGGGTGACGGGACTTGAACCCACATGAAATTGCTTTCACTAGAACCTGAATCTAGCGCGTCTGCCAATTCCGCCACACCCGCATATTTTGTCATTCGTAATTGTGTTTTAAATCTCGCAACACAACACCGAACGATACTATTTTACTCAATTTTGCGAAAAAAGTCAAGAAAAACAAGACTTTTCTTATTGAAAAATATAAAACGATAATGTATAATCAAAATAAGGGCAGGTGTTTACCTATGAAGGAGAATTTAATAATTACAATCGGCAGGCAATACGCGAGCGGCGGCCATGCTATTGCAAGAGAGCTTTCGAAGCTTCTCGGAGTTAAAATGTATGATAAGGAGCTCATTGATATTGTCTCTAAAGAGAGCGGTATCAGCGAGGAGATTTTAAAGGCGTATGATGAAAAACCTACAAACAGTTTTTTGTATTCGCTGTCTCTCGGTGCGTATTCCTTTGAAAACACTTTTTCGAGCACGCCTACAATGCCTCTTGTAGACAAGGTTTTTGCGGCGCAGGCGGATATTATCAAAAAACTTGCAGACGAGGGACCTTGCATATTTGTAGGTCGTTGCGCGGATAGCGTACTTAAAGATTATCCCAATGTTTTGTCGGTTTTCATTCATACCGATATTGAGAGAAGAATTCAGCGTGTTTGCGAGTATAAGGACTGCAATAAAACTGCGGCGCGTGATGAAATTCGCAAGGCCGATAAAAAGCGTGCAAATTACTACAACTATTTTTCGGATGCCAAATGGGGCGATGCTCTTAATTATGATTTGTGTCTTGATAGCCGTATAGGCTTCGACAATGCGGCACAGCTTATAAAATTCTTTGCCGAGCACCATAACGGTTAAACTGCTTTAAATCGGTAAAATTTTTAAGCTGCATTAACAAAATATACCCGCTTTTCGTATGATATAGTACGGAAAGCGGGTGTTTTTATGCGAAAATTCGGCAAAAAACGAAAATACGTAAAAATCATTTCGGTTTTAATTAGTGTCGTGCTTGTTGCGGTGCTATTTTATTCTGCAATTCGGCTTCGGAAAATTATCGTGAATTACGCCCAGAGCAGGGCGGCAAGCATAGCCTTTAAGATTGCGAATGATACCATAAACCGCGTTATAACCGATGAAAACGTTTCTTATAACAACATAGTGAACTTGAGCAGGAACACGGAGGGTGCGGTGTCATCCCTCGAAATTGACGTTGTGCGGATAAACCGATTAAAAACCGAGATTTCGTCTGCAATCGAGGAAAAAATGGGGAATAACGAGAACTTTAAAATCGGTATACCGATAGGCACTCTTTTCGGAAATGAATATACCGTGGGGCTTGGTCCGGAGCTGAAATTCAATATGAAATTAACGGCGACCGCCGTAACCGATTTTAAGAGTAATTTTTATGCGGCGGGAATAAATCAGGTGCTTCAC
Organism: Candidatus Equinaster intestinalis; assembly: GCA_018065375.1. Next base: position 9,961 of record JAGHTJ010000173.1, read on the forward strand.
CAGGTTTTGATAACGGTGAAAATCAGCGGAACTCTCGTTTTGCCGTGGGCGAGGGGAGGATTTTCGGCAGAAACAACCGTTATTGCCGCACAAACCGTGCTTGTGGGTCTTGTTCCGGACGCCTATACCAATGTTGATGAAACAACGGTAGACGGTCAACCGCAGGTGGTCGGTGATATATTTGATTACGGTGCGGAAGCGGAAAAATGAGTAAGGTATTTGCTTTGCAAAATTTTGTGTATTCGTAGGGGAGGGCATTGCCCTCCCGATTTTTTACACAGAAATAAAATTGTTACAGCGGGCGGATGTAGGCATCCGCCCCTACAAAATTCAATTAAATAATATGGCAACCGTAGGGGACGATGCCAACATCGTCCCGAAAGTAATATCTGTTATGTATAAAAATAGCAGCAGGGAAGTAACCATGCTGCTATTCTATACCTAAAAGCCAATTTACACTTACATTCAATATTTTTGCAAGTACTCTTATTTCATAATCTGCGACAAATCTTGTGCCGATTTCAATTCGAGAAATGCTATCTCTCTCAATTATTATTCCTTCAATTTGCAATCTTGCGGCAAGGTCACTTTGTGTAAGTCGCATTTTGCACCTTGCTTCGTGTACTCTTTCGCCGCAAATGTTCTTTTTTCCGTCAAAATCATAAATTTTCAACAAATTCACCCCAAAAAGTGTTAATGATAAGATTTCTTCTTGACATTAACATATATTTTGTGTAAAATTGTGTTAAAGATAAGAAATTATCTAAAATTTGAAAGGATGATTGTTATGGCACAAAATTTACAAATTATTTGTCCCAATTGCAGAGGTTCATATTTACAGGCGGTTGGTGAACGAACCGGCGGATTTAGCGGAGGAAAGGCAGCGCTGGGCGCAATTATTGCAGGGCCGATAGGTCTTGCGGCGGGCGCACTCGGCAAAAAGAAAACTATGTATCAGTGCCCCTGCTGCGGTTATACGGTAGAGAGGTAAATTTATGAACGAAATTGTTTCTAAACTGAAAGAGTTATACGAAAGCGGAAAATATAAGGAAGTCAGGATGACGGCTCTCCCATACGTTTTACCCGCAAATTATGAAAATGGCGGACCGCAAATACTGATGTATCAAAACTTGTGTATGTTTATTAGCGCTTTTTACGATCAAGACGAGGAACTGTTACAAACATGTTGCGATGCAATACGCACCGCTTGTCTTATGTTTCCCAATTTCGACGAACTGAAGGAATACTACATCGATTATAAAACTAAAATAGCAGAAGCATACAGTCTGGTTGTATCAACTTCAGTAAAAGCCTGCTACAAAGGTCTCGGTAATCGTGAGGATCTAAAAATCTCTTGCATTTTTCCTAGTATGAGATTTCTTTACGCAAAATACAACTTTTATACGGTAGGTATTTTATCTGATGTAGTTGAGAAAAAAGGCTTTAAAGTAAGTGAAAAGAAAATTACTGAAATTGATAATCAAGTTAAAGAAATTGTTTTACCGATAGTAAACCATAAGTTGTCATCAGACATTTGTGAGTGGTGTTCAGATATGTGGGAAACGATTTTTCAAGAGTACCAACGGGATCATTTATCTCCGAATAAACAGATGGTTTCTTCGCTTGTAAATAAAGTTGTGTACGGCGGAATTTCTTTATCTTCGACAGTTTTGAATGCAATGTTTCTTAATGAAGATAAAACCGATATTGATCCCAGTAGGACAAACGGGGAGATTGAAATATCAAAATTACATATTTATCTTAATATCATTTCCGAGGCACTTACTACATATGGTGTGAACGGCAAAAAATTATATTTTTTTAACGGTACAGCAAGAACGGATGCAATACGCGACTTTGATAAATATTCCGCATTGTTAAAGAAATTATCTCCCGAAGAAGAAATTCCGCAAAGACCGGAAGAAAATCCGAGTACGCAAATTTCTTCCGGCGGTTGTTATGTTGCTACCTGTGTTTACGGTAGTTATGATTGTCCTCAAGTATGGACACTTCGCCGTTATCGTGATAACACACTTGCATCTACTTGGTACGGCAGAGCATTTATACATATGTATTATGCAATAAGTCCCACAATAGTTAAATGGTTTGGTAATACTGAATGGTTTAAGGAAATGTGGAAGGGCAAACTCGACCATATGGTTAAAAACCTACAGTCAAACGGTATAGAATCCACGCCTTATGAAGATAAAAATTGGAAAAGATAGGTATGGCTCCAAGATTTAGTGCTCAAGTGGATTCTTTGTCAGATAACAGGATCAAAATTCGCTTTTACTCTTTTGAAAAAATAAAATTGGTAATCAAAGACAAAAAATACTTTTCCGCAAAAGGACAATGTATAAACAATGAGAGGGCAATTTGCCCGATTTTTCTTGATAATAATTTTAAAATAGTTAATTTCGAATTTGATACTGCAACCGTTGCTACAGTAACATTTATTGCGGTAGATAAATCTAACAAAGAAAAATATGCAATTAGTGTAAAAATATCAAATGAAAAAGTTGATTTTACTCAAATGGAATACGATGAAGATTAATATTTTGATTTAAACTCACCAATTATACTAAAGGACCTCCGGCCAAGCCGGAGGTCCTGCCTATTGTTTTAATACGTGGCGTCTGAAATTCATCTGATTACATACTATGCAAAACCGTTTTAACCGTGCAGTTATTGAGTGCAGTTATTTTTTCTTTTAATACCTTTTCGGTATCCTTTTTGGTTACAAAGGCAATTTCCTTTTCGATGCCGTTGTAGAAAATTGAAATATCGCTTCCGAATGCCTTTTTGATTTCATCAAGTACACTGTCCGACTTAACATCGGTAAGCCTCACATAAAGCTTGGTGGCAACATTTTCGGGGCTTTCAACATAACCCTCTTCGCCCTCCTCCCAGGAGAGATACTTTCTGGCGTTAAGGTGTTTTACACAGTCGATAATATCCGCAACCACCGCGCTTGCCGTAGGACGCTTTCCCGCACCTTTTCCGTAGAACATAAGGTCATCGGAGGCGTCTCCCACAACAACGATCGCATTGTAAACACCGTTTACACCCGCAATCATATTTTCGCGCTCGATAAGTGTCGGCGCAACGGTGGCGGTGATTTTGCCGTTTTCAAGTCTCGCCGCGCGGCCGAGCAGCTTTATCACATAGCCGAGCTTATCGGCATAGTCTACATCGTCAAGCGAAATATCGGTAATACCCGCCGTATCAACCTGCTCTGGATAAACGTGTTTGCCGAATCCGAGTGCGGCAAGAATACAAACCTTTCGGCAGGCATCAAAGCCCAGAATATCCGCATCGGGATTTTTTTCGGCGAAGCCGAGCTCCTGCGCGGTTTTGAGTGCCTTATCAAACGAGGTGTTTTCCTTAACCATTTTTGTAAGGATAAAGTTGGTAGTACCGTTTAAAATGCCGTAAATTTCCTTGATTTCGTTTGCGGCAAGGCATTGAGCGAGCGGACGCAGTATCGGTATACCGCCGCCTACGCTCGCTTCAAACAAAAAGTTTACATTATTTTCGTTTGCAATGCGAAGAAGCTCGGCACCCTTTGCGGCAACCAGCTCTTTATTAGAGGTTACAACGCTCTTGCCCGCAAGTAAAAGCGATTTTACGAAATCGTAAGCGGGGTGAATTCCGCCCATAACCTCGGCAACAACCCTTACCGAATCGTCACTCAAAATATCATCGAAATTTTTGGTGAACTTATCCGAATAGGGA
>JAGHTJ010000004.1 GCA_018065375.1 Candidatus Equinaster intestinalis
AGGGGTGAAAACCGGGTTTACCACGAGCGCCGGCAGATGTCTTGTTTCTGCCGCAGAGAAAAACGGTACTACCCTTATATGCGTAACACTCAACGATAAAAACGATTGGAAGGACCATGAGGAGCTTCTCGATTACGGCTTTTCAAAATGTAAAAGCGTAAGGCTCGAAACCGAAATTCCCAAAAGAATTTTTACGGCGGACGGTCTGAAAAACACCGAAATTCGGCTCGGAGAAGAATATTTATCGGTATGTGAAAATGATAAAATTTCCTATAAAATCTGTCTGCCGAAATTTTTGTGGCGGGGAGTGGAAAAGGGCGAGCAAATAGGTAGAATAGAGACCTACTGTAATAATTTTTATGTAAAAAGTGTGCCGATTTTGGCGGAAAACAGCATCAAAATCGGAATATACGATACATTTTCGGATAATTTATTTAAAAATTTTTTAATGATACTACGGAGTATGTAATGAAAACTGTAAAAATCAGATTGCAAAAGCATTTATCGGAATGCGGGGTTGCCTCGCGCAGAAAGGCGGAGGAGCTTATTGCCGCAGGCAAGGTAAAGGTAAACGGACATATCGCGCATATTGGAGACAGCGTAGACCCCAAGCGTGATAAAATAACGGTCAGCGGTAAAAAGGTTGTTAATAACAACACGGAAAAGGTTTACATAATGTTGCATAAGCCGAGAGGCTTTGTAACAACTCTGTCGGATGAGAAGGGTAGACGGTGTGTTGCCGATTTGGTAAAGGACGTGGGCGTGCGGCTCTTTCCGGTAGGCAGGCTCGATAAGGATTCCGAGGGTTTGCTTTTTATGACTAATGACGGTGATTTTGCCAATAAGCTGACCCATCCCTCCAGCTTTGTAAATAAAACCTACCGCGTAACCGTTTCGGGCGCAGTGGATGATGAACAGCTGGACAAGCTCTGCTCGGGAATAGTGCTTGACGGCGTTAAAACCGCTCCCTGCGATGTTTTTGTGGCGGAGCGTAAGGAAGACCGTACGGTGCTGATATTTATAATCCACGAGGGCAGAAACCGTCAGATAAGACGAATGTGCGAGGCGGTAAAGCTCTCGGTAATAAGACTTAAGCGAACCGAAATAGCGGGTGTAAAGCTCGGTATGCTTTCTCAAGGTAAGTGGCGCAACCTTAACGAAAAGGAGCTACACCGCTTAAATTCCATATCCGTTTCAAGAAAAGAGGAAGACTGATGATAGAGGTTTTACCCTTAAAAAACAATGAAGAAATAAAGGCGTTTTTTGAAGAAAACGCCATTGAATATAATCAGTTTGCGGGCGTTACGGTAGCCAGATTCGGCGAAGAACAACTCGGATTTTGCGCGTATTATCTTGATAAGGAGAAAATCACCGTTATAAAAATCGAGCCGCAAAACGATTTAATGCTTTTGGACGGTATTTTGCGAAGTGCCCTGCATATAGCCGATTTCAGAAATATTGAAAAGGCGTATTATACCGATGAGCAGTACACTTCGGTTTTCAAAAAGCTTGATTTCGTTAAAAACGAAGCTGAAAAGTCCTTAAAAATCGAAAAATTACACGAATCTTGCTGTCATTGTGAAAAAAATGATAATTAGTACTTGCAAAAATCAGATTTGTGTGTTATTATACTAATTGCGTTAGAAAAAATTTGGAGGTGTCTTAAATGACTGCTTTAGAGATAGTAGTAGGAATTCTCGCTATTTTGGTGTCAATTGCTCTTATAGGTATGATAATTTTACAGCAGAGCCATCGCCGCGGTATCAACGGTGTAATTTCAGGTGCTGCCGATAATTTCCTTTCCAAGAACCAGTCTCAAACCGCTGATTCGGTTCTCCCCAAATTAACCAAAATATTTGCAATCGTATTTTTCCTGCTTGCGGTAGCCGGCAATGTTCTTACATTGATTGATTAAGTAAGTAAAAAATAAAGACCTGTTCAGCCGAACAGGTCTTATTTTTTTTACTTTATTTTTCGAGGTCTACCCATACGCAGGGGCGAACTCCGTAGTTTTTGGTGTCTACACGACCGTTTATCTTATTAAAGCCCTCGGTAGTGTATTCGTTAATGTTAGCCGAGGAGGCAACCGTAGTATCAGCGCCCGGTGAACGCAACCACCACCAGCAATAGCTGGTTTCGGCATTTGCATAAACGCCCTGCGCCTTTGCATAGGCAGTAGCTTTAGATAGATAATATTTTTCGCGTGGTACACAATATGAATTGCCCTCGTTGATGCTTAACAAAAATACATTATCGTTTGTGTCCTTACCGCCGTTTACCTTGCGCTTGCTGAACTGCGTAGTCGGATTAGTAAGTTTTTTCGTCATAATTGAGGCTTTTTGAGCATCGTCAAACGCGGTATTGTAGAAGGTATCGTTGAGCCACTTGCGAAGGGTGCATTTTTCCCAGGTTATGCTTACGTATTCGGTGTTGTAGGGCTGACAGTCGAGGGTATACACCGACATAAGCAGTACGCGGTTTCCGTCTCGGTCAAGCACAAACCATTCAATATCCTCTTTGCCGTTTGCGGCATCGTTATCCTGCTCATATTTTCCGAATTTTACGGTATCGCCGACCTTTGCGGCATAGATGGCAAGAGAACTGTCTTCAGTGATAAGCTCTTTAATCTTATTTTCGCTGTCCTTATAGCCGTCAAGCCCGAAAAGGGAAAGAACGGCGGACTTTTTATCACCGCTATCTGATTTTTTAATTGCACCGTTATATTTTAATGTGGGCACCAAAACCATAACGGTTAAGAGCACGGCGGCTACAACAAAAGCCACACCCGGAACTATAATTCCGTAAAAAAGCTTGCTTTTGAAAAATCCTAAAACTTTATCAAGATTTCCGAGCTCTAAAAGGGTAATGTAAAGGTTATAAAGAACTATTAAAGCCACAAGTATTGCGCCGATAAATGCCGGCAGAACATCTATAAGCATAAATACCACGCCTACAAATGTAATACCCAAAAGCGATAAACCGAATTCAACTATAAGGGTGTAATTGAGTACATCGGTTCTGCCCTTTACCGGCTTTTTTGAGGAGGCATTGAATGCAACTCCCGCAAGCACAATGTTGGCAAGCACCGCAATATCGTAAACCGCAAGCTTTAATATGAAATCGAAACCGTGGCGGTCAAACATTCCCGAATCGGCGGTTACGGCGAAATCCACAACATTGAGGAGCATAAGAATAACCGCACCGAAAACGGCATAATAACTGATTGATTTTTTCATTTTAAAACCTCGCTGTTATGCTATTCCGTTATATGA
>JAGHTJ010000119.1 GCA_018065375.1 Candidatus Equinaster intestinalis
GCAACAGCAATAATCGCACAGATAATAATTGTCTTTTTGGTTTCTTCCTGTTTTACGTCCTTGTTATTGTTTGCCACTTAAATCACCTGTCCTTTGCATAAATAAATTTTTTTGCTTTTTAAAACATCAGTTAAGCGCGTTTTTAAGATTATCAAGCTGGCGGCGAAGCTCTGCGGGGAGCTTATCACCGAACTTCTTGTAATGCTCTTCGATTTCAGCCGCTTCGGTTTTCCAAACCTCTTTGTCTACCGAGAGAATATCCTTAAGGGTAGCCATATCCATATCCAAATCGGTAAGGTCAATATCTTCGGGGCGGGGCAAATAACCGATAGCGGTTTCGGTAGCGTCTGCCTTGCCCTCACAGCGGTCAATAATCCAGTTGAGAACACGCATATTGTCGCCGAATCCCGGCCATACGAAGTTGCCCTCGTCATCGGTACGGAACCAGTTTACATTGAATATCTTCGGTGCCTTATCGCCGAGCTTTTCGCCCATTTCGAGCCAATGCTCAAAATAATCTGCCATATTGTAGCCGCAGAAGGGAAGCATTGCCATCGGGTCACGGCGAACTACGCCAACTGCGCCTGCCGCCGCCGCGGTAGTTTCGGAAGCCATTGCCGAGCCTATGAATACGCCGTTTTTCCAATCCTTTGATTGATAAACAAGCGGAGTGCATTTAGCTCTTCTGCCGCCGAATACGATAGCCGAAATTTTAACTCCCTGACCCTTATCAAATTCATCTGAAATGCAGGGGCAGTTTATTGCGGGAGCGGTAAATCTTGAGTTGGGGTGAGCCGCGCAGGTTGACTTATCAGCCTTGTTGAATTTAGAAGCGTCCCACGGATTGCCCTTCCAATCGAGAGCGTTCTGCGGTAAATCCTTATTGAGACCCTCCCACCAAACGGTGTTGTCATCAAGATTTAAAGCAACGTTGGTGAAGATGGTGTTTTTCTTGGTTGATTCGAGGGCGTTGAAATTGGATTTTGAATTTGTGCCGGGAGCTACGCCGAAGAAACCGTTTTCGGGGTTGATGGCGTAGAGATAACCGTCAGGTCCTATTCTCATCCAGGCAATATCATCGCCTACAGTCCAAACCTTGTAGCCCTTTTTCTTAAGATACTCGGGCGGAATAAGCATTGCGAGGTTGGTCTTACCGCAGGCAGACGGGAATGCCGCCGCGATGTATTTAACCTCACCCTTGGGATTCTGGAGACCCAAAATGAGCATGTGCTCTGCCATCCAGCCTTCCTTCCAGCCCTGGTAGGAGGCAATACGCAAAGCAAAACATTTTTTGCCGAGAAGAACGTTGCCGCCGTAAGCCGAGTTTACCGAAATAATGGTGTTATCCTCGGGGAACTGGCAGATGTATCTCTTTTCGGGGTCAATATCGCAGGAGGCGTGGAAGCCGCGAACCCAGTCGTTGCTGTCTCCCAAAACCTCGAGAACCTTTTTGCCGGTGCGGGTCATAATTGCCATATTGAGAACAACGTATTTTGAATCGGTGATTTCAACGCCGATTTTTGCAAGAGGAGAACCTATCGGACCCATTGAGAAGGGTATGATATACATAGTTCTGCCCTTGTAGGAGCCTCTGGCAATGTCATAAAGCTTTTTATACATTTCGGCAGGAGCGCACCAATGGTTGGTAGGACCTGCGTTTTCTTCCTTTGATGAGCAAATAAAGGTACGGTCTTCAACACGGGCAACATCGTTGGGCTTTGTTCTGTGGAGATAACAGCCGGGAAGCTTTTCCTCGTTGAGCTTGTGCATTTCGCCGGTTTTTACAGCTTCGGCGCGAATTTCCTCGAGCTGTTCCTCGCTGCCGTCAATCCAAACGACATTATCGGGGTTAACGAGTTCTTTAATTTCGTCCACCCAGGCAAGAAGAGTTTTGTTTGTAGTCATAATAAATCACTCCTAAATAACGAAAATCACTACATAGAATTTTCTCCTTATATATTATATAACAGTATTACTTATAAATCAATAGAGTTTGCCAAACTTTTAACAATTTTTCGCAAAAACAGGCTAATATTATGCGATTTTTGCGAAAAAATAATTAAAGAGGTGAAAAAAATGAAAAATAAACGTAGCAGATACGCAAAAAACGATGAAGAGCTCACGGGACTTCGCAATGTGCAGGGAGCTCCCGAGACGTCTTTCGATATGCTCAATAAATACGGAACCTATGAAATCCAGCCGACAAGCGAAACCGATAATGAGTACCCCAAAATAGCGCAGGGAGTAGCGAAGAAGGAGAAAAAATGAGGAATCAGGAATTAAGGTGTTGCGGAGCAACATTTATAAATCGTAGGGGTGTGCATTGTACGCCCGAGAGATGAGTGAAAAGTAAAAAGGTGTGGTGTAGGGGACGGCGCCTCGACGTCCCGCATTGTGCGATGGAACGGAATTGACATCGTAGGGGCGGGCCTGAGCCCCTCCCGCTTTTTGTGATGATATAATGTTGGCAATTCGTACGGGCAACCGCCTGCCGCCGAAGGCGGCGGTGGCGCCACCCTGCAAGCGGGGTGGCGCGGGCGCTTTGCGCCCGCGGTCGCCCGAAATATTCGATGATGTAATTATATTGCCTATTTGCCTCCCTTGCCGTAAAGGGAGGGGGACCGCAGAGCGGTGGTGGGATTCAATTTTTGTCAATTTTTTAATCATTTTTGAATCCCCTCGCCACTACCGTGGCCCTCTCCCCTTTGACAAGGGGCGCAAGCACGGTCGCCGCTTACTGCTGCCGAAAATGCGGAACGGGCAAGCGCGTTCCCTACACTATTCAAAAAATTAAACAGGCCGCCAAAGGGAGAGACTACCAAACGAAGTAGTCTCTCTCTTGTTGTTATCTATGAATAATTTCTATGAAACCTCTTGACAAACACAATACTTCGTGATATGATGTATTACGCGAAGGGAGGCATAGTATGGATATTCAGCTCAAAAGAGGGCTCCTGGATGTATGCGTATTAGCGGCTATCAGGAGTGAAGATTCATATGGTTATAAGATCATCAAAGATATGAAACCATTTATCGAGCTTTCGGAATCGACTTTATATACCATTTTGAAGCGATTGGAAACAGCAAAAATGCTGACCGTCCGCACAGCGGAACACGATGGCAGACTTCGGAAATACTATCATATCACGGATAATGG
>JAGHTJ010000063.1 GCA_018065375.1 Candidatus Equinaster intestinalis
CTGTAAAGCGTGATGGCTTTGGGAAGAGAAAGCAACTGCCAGAAGGTGAAAAGGCGGAGAAGGCTGTATGCCGCCGGAACTGCACCGTCAAAAAAGCAGAGGGCAACCGCAATAAACTGAACAATAACGAAATAATCGAGCTCCGTGTTTTCCGAATAAAACCGGGTAAAGAGCAAAAAAGCGAAAATTACGATGTTTACAACGGTTCGCAGATTGCCTATTGTAGCGGCATTGAAAATTGAGTTTTCTATGTAGTAGGCAAGGCGCGCCGGCATAACCGCCGTAAGCACCTCGGGGAAAACCTTTATTGCGGCATAAAAGACCGCAACCGCCGCCGCCATAAATATAAGCATATTTTTAAGGCTTACATACTGAAGCAACCAGCATATTGCCAAAACGGCGAAGAAAACAACCATTGATTTATGGAGTGAGGTGGCAATCGCCGTTATTATCGCAAAAACTATCCACCGCTTTTCGGATAAATACTTATAACCGAAAAGAACGAGTGAGGAGGCAAGAGCCTGCCTTAAGTTGTTAAGGGAAATAAAGTATTCGCCGGTAACCAAAAAAATTATAACACAAAGGGAAAGGTCTTCGCAGTTTCGGTAAAAGCTCAAAGCCACGAAGGTACAGAAGAAAAATGAGGTTACAACAAAAACCCATTGGGGATTGCTCGTGAAAAGACCTATAAGACGATTAAGATAATAAAAACCGATTTCGTAATAGGTTCGCTCTCCCTCTAAAATTTCAAGAAAACGCGGGGTGTAGGTGTAAAAATAGTCGGTTCCGATGCCCTCGCGAAGTGCCGATATAAGGAAAAGAGGCAAAAAGCAGAGCAGAAAAGCAAAAACGAGCAAAAGCTGTTTGGGTCTGAAAACCCTGCCGTTTTCCAGCTTTTCGGTAATGGGCTCTCTTGAGGGGGCAAGCTTGTACTGAAAAAATACCACCGCAAGAAACGTAACGGCAAATCCGACTATGTAAATCAAGTTATATCACCTGCAAATCATCGTCCAAGGTAAAAGAATAATCTGTTTTTGTAGCGGCGCAGGAAATGCCTCAAGTTTCCTTTAAAGCTTCCCTCGCTGTTTTTAACCTTAAGGGTTTTAACCTTTAAATCGTTGTGAAGCACCCATACATTGAGAAGCCTTTCGGACAAAAATCCGAAAACACGCTTTTCGTAATCGGTGTAATCGCTCATATCGGTAATCGGCTCGAGAGCCAGCAGTATATCGAAAAGCCATTCACAGTAGGCATCGAAAACCTTGCGGGAGGCTATCATCATATTATAAAGATGCAGAGTATTTCCGCTCATTACGGTATCGAAAGCCGGCAGATAATCGGGATAAATCTCCCCGATTACCTTTTTTAAATTTATAAGGTCCTTTTCTCTGCCCGAATGCTTGGGAAGCTCCTCCCAGGCGCTCTCGCGCAGATATTCGGTATTAGGCAATATTATATCGTAATTATTGAGGGTGTTTTTTATAAAGGCCTCGTCTATCTTCTTGCCGCATTTTTCAAAATAACGGCGGTAATGCACAAGACCCTTGTAATCGTCCTCACGGTTTTTCCATATCCAGTAAAGACCGGTAAGCTCGCAGAAATTGGGGTTTTTCTCCGAAATGCTATCGCCGGTATTATCGGATAAAAAACCGAGATTATCGTGCAAAGCGGCGCCAACCTGCAGCGGCTCGTAGTTTTGGGGCAGGTCGGCATTGAATTTTCTGTGAGCGGCAACGAAAACCGACATCAAGCCATCTCCTCGTAAAATTTCTGTAAACGCAGGGCGGCGGATTTAAGCTCGTAGCCTGCTTGTGTCATTTCTTCTGCCGTATCTCTGCGGGGCTCGCGCGGCAGGTCAAGGATTTTATCCGCCCAAACATCGGCTCCGGCAGACAGCGGAATATATTCTGCCAAATCCTCAATCGGAAGCTCCCTTGTAACGCCGGTAGAGGTAACAATGGGCAAGCCGGTAGCCTGCGCCTCTACACCCACAATGGGAAGTCCCTCAAAAAACGAGGGCAAAACAAAAACATCAAAGGCATTCATAAGGGCGGCAATATCGGTGCGCAGTCCTAAATAGAGCACCTTATCGGTAAGCCCTAAAGCATTAACCTTTTCAAGTATTTTGTCTTTAAGAGCGCCGCTTCCTACAAGCACCAGCCTTGCATCTTCCCGCTTTTTGGCGATTGAAGCGAAAATATCTATCAAAAATTCGTGATTTTTCTGAACCGTAAATCTGCCTACGTGGCCGATAACAAATTCGTCCCGAAATCCGAGCTCGCGCCTTGTTTCTTCGCGCAAAGCCGGAGAATAGTTCATTTTTGAGAGGTCGATGGCATTATTGATTATGCGGTATTTTTTCTGTTTTATAATGGGCTTCGGGAATTTCCAATCTGCCGCAAGCGCCGAGCAGGCAAAATAATCGGTGGGATAACGAAGCAGAGGAAAAAAGGAAATTGCCTTGATAACGCGGTATTTAAGGTTTGCAAAACCGCCGCAATGAGAATGAACAATAACCCTTTTGGCTCCCGATTTTCTTGCTATTTTCGAGCCGGTCATCAAAGCGTAGGTGCTTCCCGAATGGATATGCACGATGGGGTAGGAATGACAGCTGAAAAATTTTGTTACCGCCTTTTTAAAGTTTGCATTTTTGTTTTCGGTGCAGGAATAATGCTCCTCAAAAATGCGCGCGCCTAAAGAAAGCAGTTTTTCGGTGTTTGCCTTGTCGGTTGCACCGTAGGGGGTGAAAATATCAAAGTTTACCTTATCCCTCTCGAAATTTGAGAGCATATTTATAAGAAATTTTTCCTGGCCGCCCGAGGAAATGGGCTCGCCTAAAAGTATAAGAATTCTGATTGGCTCCATTTTTCTACCTCCGCAGATTATTTTGAACCTTCTGCGTTTATATATTCGATTTCGGGCTTAAATTTCCAGCCCTTAAAGAAGGATTTTAAAATCACCTTTACTCTGCCGAGCTTGTTATCCTTCGCGCGAAACGCCTTTAAAATATGGAAAGCAACGCGCGTGCAGAGGTATAAAATTCCTTTAATGCCCTCCCTGCGGTAGAGGTAAACCTCGTTTCGGTAAAGGTAGGCGTAGCGGGAAAGTCTTTCGGGCGAATCGGTGGCAATGTTTACCTTGTCGTTGCTCTTCATATCGTGAAGAACACGGCTTTTGGTTACCGCATAACAAGGCTTTTTCCGTGAAATGCGACGGGTGTATTCGAGGTCGTCCGACCAGATGAAAAACTCCTTAATCGGCAGACCGAATTCCTTTACCGAGGCAAGCGGGAAAAATGCCGAGACGAAGGTTGCCATTATAACGGGCATCAAATCGCTTTCGTAATCGCAAATTTTATGGCGCAAAGATGTTTTTTGGATATTCATATTGCAGATGCTGCCGTCCTTCCAATAGGCAACACTCGAAAGAAAACCGTAGTTTCCGCCCAGCGCTTCATCTGCCCCGATAAGGTAATCGAGGGCGAGGGGGTCGGGCAGACAATCATCGTCCATAATCCATAAAAATTCGTATCCGAGCTCGGCGGCAATGCGCATACCGTAGTTAAATCCGCCCGCACCGCCGAGATTTGAGCCGGTATTGTAATACTTAATTTCATCCTGCTCAATGTAGTCCTTTAGGGCATCGGCAGTACCGTCAGTACTTGCATTGTCGATAACCAGAATGTCAAGGTTATCAAACACCTGATTTTTTAACGCCTCGATATTGCGAAGCAGGTCGGTCTTGCGATTGAAGGTAACCACTATTGCCGCAACTTTACTTATCATATCAGCACCAGTTTTCTCCGGACATAATATTCCTTATAATTAAACATATAATACCATAATACAGCATAAAAGTCAATCATATCCATACCGTAAAAAAGAAAACCGCGTATTTTTGCAGTGAAAAATCGGGAGGGCAATGCCCTCCCGCAGAAGATAAATATATATTAAAGTTTTTCTAAAATTTCGAGGTATTTTTTGGCGCGGATTTTGGCGGCGGGCAGATCCATATCGGAATAATTTCCGCATTCGGAAGGTGTTGCGCCCGGAATTTCACCCTCAAAATCGGCAATAAAGGAAAAGGTATCAATCATAAGCTTGGTAACCTCGCAAAGCGGGTTGTCACCCGATAAAATCAGGTAAAAACCGGTTCGGCAACCCATCGGTCCCCAATAGATAATGCGGTATTTGAGGTCCTCGCGGTTGCGCAGATAGGTGGCTCCCAAATGCTCAATGGTGTGGATTTCACCTGTGGACATCACCGGCTCAAAGTTAGGCCTTGTGATACGTATATCGTAGGTGGAAATCGGAAAAAGCTCCGATTCGGGTATTTCGCCGTGCGGTACCGGCTTGCCCATTTCTTCAAGCGTGTCGTGACGGCTCACCCGGTCCAGCCGGCTTAAATACACCCCGGGCAAAAGTGTCATGTGGTCGATAGTAAAACTCTTGATTTTTCGCATATCATTACCTCTTAACAATTTACTGATTATATT
>JAGHTJ010000079.1 GCA_018065375.1 Candidatus Equinaster intestinalis
ATATATAATATGATAATAAATTTTATCCGAAAATTTCGCTTATTACCCACAAAACGCCAAAAAGGACGGGCTGATGGGCAAGATAAAAAATCAAAGAATGTCTGCCCATAAAACGGACTGCTCGAACAAGGGAAAAATCCTTCGGAAAGTGAGGAAAGAGGGTCTTTTTATCCTTGTATGCCGTGCGCCCGAGCACTATTCCCAACAGAAAATAGCAGATATTCGGCAATATCGGGAAAAAGTCTCCCGCCGCATAATCGGGGGTCATAAGTCCGAAAACAAAGAGATAATTTCTGATGTCAAATCCGTCAGACGCTGCGGTAATAGTTATACTCTCAAACCATATTCCCACCGCAAGGGTTACTGCCGATAAAATCAGCAATACCGGGCTCGGCAGTTTTTTGAAAAGCGGATAAAGCATCATGCAAACGCCCAGCAGGTGTAGTATACCGAAATGTATGAGGTCGCCGCTCCCTAAAAAATCGAGCTTGTAAAGCAGAAATGTTGCAAGGGTTATACCCATACCGCAACAAAAAACTATCACTCCACGCCGAAAGCTTCGGCTGCCCAAAGTTGCGCTTATTCCCGAAATAACGATAAAGAGGGCGCCGCCGTAATGGAAAATGAAATTTACTACCGGATTATCGGGCATCGCAGTACCGAAAAACACCGATAAATCGTAGGTGAAATGGGAGGCAAAAACAAAAATCAGGAAAAATCCGCGCAGTGCGTCAATTTCCCAGATACGCTCCTTTTTCTGCTCCATTTTTATCACCTCACCTGTATTTTACCATTTTTCCCTTAAAAAGTAAACCGTTGCAAAAGCTTTTCGGTTATGTTATAATTTCCAAAAAAGGAGGAGAGAATATGTCAGTTAAAAAATTACTCTCGATTACACTCGCAATACTTATTGTTATCGCCTGCTTTGCGGGTTGCGCGGAGAGCGGACCCACTCTGACCGACAAGCTCGTTTTAAAGGATATAGACGAGCCGGCAAGCATTCACAGCGCCTTGCAGACAACCTTCCTTACCGGCGGCAGAGATGAAGCCCTTAAAACCGCCCGCGGAAGTGATGAATTAAGCCAGCCCAACGGCGTAAACCTTTCGTGGGAAAACAATCTCGAGGGCGAATGTGAAGGCTACACCCTTTTGGTAAGTGAAAATTCCGATTTGAGCGATGCCAAGACTTACGAAACAAAACGCACCGTTCAGAATGTTATAAATTTGAAAGTTGCTACCGAGTATTATTGGCAGGTTTCGGCGAAAATCGGTGAAAAAACCTACCAAAGCGAAATAAAATCCTTTAAAACCGAGGATTTAGCACCCCGCAATCTCTATGTTTTGGGTGTTACAAATGCAAGAGACCTCGGCGGCTATAAAACCTCTGACGGCGGCAGAGTAAAGCAGGGTATGCTTTACCGTTGCGGCAGACTCAATGATGACAGCTCGGGAACCGTTACAGTTCAGGATAAGGGCATCTCAGTTATGCTTGACGACCTCAAAATCAAATCGGAGATTGATTTGAGGCTCGAAAAGGGCGCAAAAAACCACGAAACCTCGGCTTTGGGCGAAAAGGTAAGCTATTTCTTTATTCCGATGGAGTCGGATACCTTCCATATTGTTGAGGATAACGCAGGTCAGGTTGCCAAGGTGTTTGAGGTTTTGGGCAAGGAGGAAAATTACCCGATAGTTTTCCATTGCAGTATCGGAACCGACCGCACCGGCGCGATAGCCTTTATGGTAAACGCTCTGCTCGGCGTGGAAAAAGAGGATCTTTATAACGATTATCTCTTCTCGAACTTTGCCCGCATTACCAACCGCAGAGACCCCTCCGCCGCAGATAAATATTATGCAAGCATTTCGGCGGCACAGGGCAAGGATTTTGCGGAAAAGACCTATAATTATTTGCTGAATTTAGGGGTTAAAAAGGAAGACCTTGATAATACCATTCGCATTTTAAAGCAGAAATGAGACAGGCAAGCAAAACCAAACACCTGCTTTATCCGTAAGGGTAAAGCAGGTGTTTTTGATGAAATTATATCACAGACAGTTTTTATTTTATTCTGTGTGAAATTGCCTTGGCGGCGGGTATCGCAACGGCTATGCCTACGAGAATTTCGATAAGTCCGTTAAGTCCTACAAATGCTACCGCAAAGGCAAAGGGAGCGGGGGTTTTGAACATTTCCGCGAAGCCCTGAATGTATTCGGTGTTCCAAAAACCGATGAGCATTACGCCGGTGAAAAATACCGTATTGAGCACAGGAGCGAGAACTCCCGCCGTGATTATTCCGATGTTTTTGTGTCCGGATTTTTTAAAGATGTCGCAGGCAAGTCCCGCAAGGGCTCCCGCGAGAATTCGCGTGGGAATGCACATAAGCAATGTTACCGGTACGCTTACGGCAAGCAGGGTTGCGCCAAACGGACTATAGCCGAGGCATTGCAAAAAGCTTACCGTTCCGAAAACCGCGCCGAGCAATGCTCCCGAATAAACTCCGTAAATGCTGGCGCCCACGGCAATCGGTATCATAGAAAGGGTTATTTCAACCGTTCCTATTCTTATCGGTAAAAAGGAAACCACGATGATTAGTGCCGCCAGTATACCGTTTACGGCAAGACGGCGAATTTTAAAACTTTTTTCATTCATTATTATTACCTCCGATACTGTCCGTTCAGGTACAGTTCGAAGGTATTATACACCATTTTTTTGAAAAAATCTACTTTTATTTTTTTATCAAGTATGTTACAATATCTTTTTAGAGGTGATAACTATGCAAAACGGAACCGTTGCCGCCATTTCTACGCCGCTGGGCTCGGGCGGAATAAGTGTTATACGAATTTCGGGAGAAGATGCTTTTAGGATTGCCGATAAGGTATTTTGTGCCGTTTCGGGCAAAAAAATTGCCGACCAAAAGGGCTATACCGCACTTTTCGGTGAGGTCTTCGACCAAAACGGCAAGCTCGATGATGCCGTTGCCCTCGTTTTCCGCGCTCCGCATAGTTATACAGGTGAAAATGTTGTTGAAATATCGGTTCACGGCGGTATGCTCGTTACCAAAAAGGTGCTCCGCGCTCTGTTCGGGGCGGGGGCAGAAAGCGCCGGAGCGGGTGAATTCACAAAACGCGCCTTTTTAAACGGAAAGCTCGATTTAACCCGAGCCGAAAGCGTTATGGGGGTAATCTCGGCGCAGAGCGAGAGCGAGCTCAAGATTTCTACGGCGGCGCTCGGCGGAAAAACGGCAACCGAAATCGGAGAAATTAAGGATATGCTGGTTGCCCTTGCGGCAAGTATAGCCGCCTATTCGGATTATCCCGATGAAGACCTCCCCGAGCTCTCGGTGGAAAATTTCGGCGCGTCCTTAAAAAACATTGAGCAGAGGCTCGAAAACCTGCTTAAAACCTACGATGCCGGCAGAATTTTACGTGAGGGCATAGTTACGGCGATAGTGGGCAAGCCGAATGTAGGAAAAAGTACCCTTATGAATATGCTTTCAGGGGCTGAAAGGTCGATAGTAACCGATGTTGCGGGAACAACCCGCGATATTATCGAGGAAACGGTTATGGTGGGCGAAATTATGCTCCGCCTTGCCGATACCGCAGGAATAAGGCAGACCTCGGATAGGGTGGAAAAGGTGGGCGTGCGGCTCGCAAAGGAAAGGCTCGAAAACAGCGAGCTTATCCTCGCGGTTTTTGACAGCTCCGAAAAATTAGGGCCTGACGATATGGAGCTTATCTCGGCTTTAAAGGATAAAAAGGCGATAGCCATAATAAAAATAAGAGCGATTTGAAAAAGGAATTTGATGAAGAAAAACTCGGTGCTCTGCCGAGGGTTTATATAAGCGCGAAAATAGGTTCGGGCAGGCAGGAGCTTGTAAAAGCAATAGCCGAAATTACCGAAACCGCATCTTTAAATCCCGATTCGGTGGTGCTCGGAAATGAAAGACAGCGCAACTGTGCCGAAAAGGCATTCGATGCGGTAAAGGAAGCCTCAAAGGCTCTTCTTGACGGGCAAACGGTGGACGCCGTAGGCGTTTGTATAGACGATGCACTTGCCGCCCTTTATCTTCTCACGGGGGAAAGGGCTACAAATACGGTCACCGAAGAAATATTCAGCAGATTTTGTGTAGGAAAATAGAGGTAGAAAAATTTGAGTTATATTGCAGAAAATTACGATGTTGCCGTAATAGGAGCGGGTCACGCGGGAATCGAGGCGGCGCTCTGCTCGGCAAGGCTGGGTGTTAAAACCGTAATATTTACCGTAAGCGCCGACTGGATAGGCAATATGCCCTGCAACCCCTCAATCGGCGGCACGGCAAAGGGTCATCTGGTAAGAGAATTAGACGCTTTAGGCGGTGAAATGGGTAAGGCGGCAGACGCCAATACCCTGCAAAGCCGTATGCTGAATCTCGGCAAGGGTCCCGCCGTTCATTCGCTTCGCGCGCAGATTGACCGCCGCGCTTACAGCGGATATATGAAGCACGCGGTTGAGCTCCAGGAAAATCTTGATGTAAAGCAGGCTGAAATCACCGAAATCGAAAAGAGCGAGGGCGGCTGGGTGCTTACTACCCGCCTGGGCGCAAAACATACCTGCCGCGCCGTAATTTTAGCTACCGGAACATTTTTGGGCGGTAAAATTTATGTGGGCGAGGTTTCCTTTTCGAGCGGACCGGACGGTCAGTTCCCCGCAAATGAGCTTTCTCTTTCCCTTAAAAAGCTCGGGCTTCCGCTTCGCCGCTTTAAAACCGGAACCCCCGCAAGGGTTCTTAAAAGCAGTATAGATTTTTCGGCAACCGAGGAGCAGGAGGGGGACGAAAAAACCGTTCCGTTCAGCTTTTCCACCAAAGAAAATCCGAAAAATAAAGTAAAATGCCATATTACATATACCAATGATAAAACCAAAGAGGTAATCTTAAAAAATCTTCACCGCTCTCCTCTTTATGCCGGCAGAATTGAGGGTGTAGGCCCGAGATATTGCCCGAGTATAGAGGATAAAATAGTGAGATTTTCGGATAAGCCCCGCCATCAGCTCTTCATCGAGCCCTGCGGCGAAAACACCGAGGAAATGTATCTTCAGGGTATGTCTTCGTCACTTCCCGAGGAGGTGCAGATAGAGTTTTATCACACCATTAAGGGTCTTGAAAATGTAAAAATTATCCGCAATGCCTATGCCATTGAATACGATTGTATCGACCCGATAGGTCTTCGCCCCACCCTTGAGCTTAAGGATTTTGCGGGACTTTACGGTGCAGGACAGTTCAACGGCTCCTCCGGATATGAGGAGGCGGCAGTTCAGGGCTTTGTTGCGGGTGCAAATGCGGCGCTGAAAATCAAGGGCGAAGAACCGCTCCTGCTTTCCCGCGCATCAAGCTATATCGGAACACTTATTGACGACCTTGTAACAAAGGGTTGCTCCGACCCCTACCGTATGATGACCTCCCGCAGTGAGTACCGATTACTGCTTCGCCAGGATAATGCAGATGAAAGGCTTATGCCCACCGGCAGAGCCTTGGGACTTATAGACGATGCAACCTGGACGGATTTTCTTGAGAAAAAACGCCTTAAAGAGGAGGAAATCGAGCGGCTTAAAAGGGTAACTATAGCTCCGAGCGCGGAAATAAACCAAATGCTCGAAAGTAAGGGCACAGCACCCCTTACAACCGGCATAAAGCTCGAGGAGCTGGTAAAACGTCCGCAGCTTACTTATGCTGATTTAGCCCCCTTCGATAAAACAAGACCGGTTCTGCCCGACAGCGTCTGCGAAAAGGTGGAAACCGAGGTAAAATATGAGGGATATATTTCGCGTCAGGCGGCGCAGGTAGAAGAAATGCTGCGGCTTGAAAACAAAAAAATTCCCGAAGACCTCGATTATGAAGAGGTTTACGGAATAAGACTTGAAGCGAGAGAAAAGCTCAATAAAATTAAACCGCTGAATATCGGTCAGGCCTCCCGCATATCGGGGGTAAGCCCATCGGATATTTCGGTTTTGCTGATTTTTCTCGAAAAGCGCAGGCAGGAGGGCAAAATATGACTGAATTTCCCTTTAATCTTATCGAACCCTATTGTAAGGATTTTCCGCTTGATGCCGAAAAAAAGGAAAAACTCGGGATTTACGGTGAGCTTTTGCTCGAGTGGAACCAAAAAATGAACCTTACGGCGATAACCGACCCCGCCGAAATAGTTATAAAGCATTTTTTTGACAGTATGCTCTTTTTAAAGGCGGTAGACCTGCCGCAAAATGCCTCGATTATAGATGTGGGAACGGGCGCGGGCTTCCCGGGAGTTGTTTTAAAGATAATGCGCCCCGATATTCGCCTTACATTGCTTGATAGCCTTAATAAGCGCCTCATTTTTTTGGACGAGGTTCTCAAAAAAATAAACCTCGATGCCGAGCTTATCCACGCAAGAGCCGAGGAGGGCGGAGCGAAAAAAGAGCTTCGCGAGAAATTCGATTTTGCTTCGGCAAGGGCGGTTGCAAGACAAAATGTTCTGGCGGAATACTGTATGCCCTTTGTAAAGCCGGGCGGATATTTCGTAGCCCTTAAGGGTCCTGCCGCGGCAGAGGAAATAAGGGAGAGCGAAGCCGCCGTAAAGCTCCTCGGAGGGGCAAAAAGCCGTCTTTTGGAGGAAAAACTGCCCACGGGCGAGCAAAGATGCTTTATTATTACCGAAAAAATATCGCAAACTCCGCCAAAGTATCCGAGAATATCGGCAAAAATATCAAAACAACCGCTTTAATGCGGTTGTTTTTGTTTTATGGGGTCGAATTTTATCAACGCCTTTTGCTTGCAAAAGTTTGGGGCATGTCCTAAAATAAAATCAAGGAAGTGGTAGGGATGAAAACAGGAACGCTGAAAACCGTTTCCACCGAAGAAATAATGCCGAACCCCAATCAGCCGCGAAAATTTTTCGATGAATATGAGCTTTCCCGCCTTGCCGAAAGCATACGCGAAAACGGAATTCTCCAACCCCTCACGGTGAGAAAAAAGGGAAACGTATACGAGCTGATTTCGGGCGAACGCCGACTCCGTGCGGCAAGAATGGCGGGGCATAAAAGGGTTCCGTGCATAATAATAAATGCCGATGAAAATTCGAGCGCAGTTTACGCGATAATAGAAAACCTGCAAAGAGAAGACCTCACCTTTTTCGAGGAGGCGCAGGCGATAGAAAGGCTCATAACAGAGCACGGACTTTCTCATACCGATACTGCCGCCAGGCTCGGCATAGCCGGTTCAACCCTTTCAAATAAATTAAGGCTTTTATCTCTGCCCGAAGGTGAGCGCCAAAGAATAGTTAAGGCACAGCTTACCGAGCGCCACGCGAGAGCATTGCTTCGTCTGCCCGAAGAAAAACGAACCGAGGCTCTCGACCACATAATAGCCCGGGCGCTTAATTTAAAGGAAACCGAAAAATATATTGAAGGTCTTGTAAACCCCGAGCCTCCGCCTCCGAAAAAGGTTTATAAAGGAGCGATAGGAGATTTAAGGCTCTTTTCGAATAGCCTCGACCACCTTGTGCAAACCCTTGTAAGCTCGGGCGTGAACGCACGCTTTGAAACCAAAGAAAGCAAGGATTTTATAGAATATAAAATAAAAATACCGAAAGCCCAAACCGAAGGCCGACAAATAAAACTAAAAATATG
>JAGHTJ010000003.1 GCA_018065375.1 Candidatus Equinaster intestinalis
GTTATTTCTTTTACTAATTTTTCCTTTGCCATTTTTATCACCTAAAAAACATTATACTACAATAATATATTTTTTCAACTATTTTTCGTCCCGAGCCAAAAGTTCGGTAATTGCGAGGGCTACCGCCGCCTCTGCCGCCGGCAATCCGCGTGGGACAATGCAGGGGTCGTGTCTGCCCCCTACCGTAATAACGGTGTTCTCTTTAGTTTTAAGATTTACCGTTTTCTGCTCTGCGGCTATGCTCGGCGTAGGCTTGAATACCGCGTTTACTATAATCGGCATACCCGTAGTCATTCCTCCGCAAATGCCTCCGCAGTTATTGGTTTCGGTTTTTACGGTATCGCCATCGAAATAGTATGGGTCGTTTGCCTCGCTTCCGCGCAAAAACGAAAACTCAAATCCCGCTCCGAATGAAACTCCCTTTACCGCCGGAACTCCGAAAAGATATGAAGAAATTACATTCTCCACGCCGCCGAAAATATGATTGCCTATTCCAACCGGCATACCGGTTACGGCTATTTGAACACTGCCGCCGATACTGTCGTTTTCCTTTTTTGCGGCAAGTATTTCTCTTTCCATATCCTCCCTGCAAGAGGGCGATACGGTTGCAAAATATTTTTCGGATAATTCATCGAGAAGCGCGGCATCTACCGCTATGCCATCAAATACCGTATCGAAGCTATCCCCGATATTATAAACGTGACCGCCTACCGTAATGCCCTTCTCCTTTAAATAAAGCCTGCAAATCGAACCGAGCGCAACCATAACCGCCGTCATTCTGCCGGAAAAATGTCCGCTTCCCCTCATATCTGCCTCGCCGCCGTATTTCACGAAGGCGGGATAATCTGCGTGAGATGGTCGCGGTGTAAATTTCAGATTATCGTAATCGGAGGATTTTGTATTGGTATTCTGAATTTTTATTTCGATTTTTTCGCCGGTTGTAACAAAATTTTCTACTCCCGAAACAAATTCCACCTTATCGGCTTCTTTGCGGGCTGTTGCCGTGGGGCCGTTACCCGGAGCGCGGCGGCTCATCTGCAATGCAATATAATTTTCATCAATTTTTATGCCCTTCGGCAAGCCGCTTATACTGCCGCAAATGCAGTCTGTATGACTGCCTCCGACAATTTCAATTTTGATTTTTTCACCGAATGATGAGGTCATATTTTCACTTTCCTTTAAAAAAACTGTTGACAAAATCGGTTTTAGAACATATTATCTATATACAGACATTTGTTTTTATGCAAATGCAATTTTCAGGAGGAAATTTTTATGATATTTGAAAGAGTTAAAGAAATATTGGCAGACCAGCTTGATGCATCCACCGATGATATGACGATGGAATCTGATATTGCAGATGACCTCGGTGCTGACAGTTTGGATGTTGTTGAATTGCTTATGGCAATCGAGGACGAGTTTGATGTTGAAATTCCCGATGAGGAAATCGAAAACATTAAAACTATCGGAGATCTTGTTAAATACATAGAAGCAAACAAGTAATCAGCCTATTTTGGACCGCCCTACAGGGCGGTCTTTTTTATTGCAATTTTTTTCTTATCTTAATTACCGCTAAAATCACAAGGTTTGCGGCAATCGTTAAAAGAAGCGGAATGGCTATTGCCGCCGCAAATGCCCATATTCCCATACTGTGGGAAAGCATTACATCGCTTACGTTTGCCAAACTTATAACCGCCGTATGAAGCACGGCACCTACAACCAGACCGATTATTATGCCTGCCGCCGTTATAATCATATTTTCTGCAAAAATACTGCCGTTTTTCTCTCCCGAAATTCTTTCTCTGCGCTCGCGGAAATTAAGGAGGGTTGTAATAACTATTACCGCCAAACAAAGCAAGGAGGCCGCAATTATAAGCACCGTAAGCAGGGTTTTGATTTTATCCGCCGCATTACCGAAAATTCCGAATTCGTCCGCCGTAAAGGATACCGCGGAAACCTTTCCGGTTTGAAGAAGCTTTGAGGTTATTTCGCCCTTATTATAGCCTGCCGTTCCGTTTTTGATGAGAATGGTATCGCCGAAATCGTTTGCAAAATCGGCGCAGACATTTTTACCCAAAAAGATGTAATTGCCGATATATCCTCTGCAAATGCCGGTAATCTTAACCTTTACGGTTTTATCCTTGCGGGCAAGCTCGATTTCGTCCGACTTACCTATTCCCGCCGCCGAAGCAAAATTGCGGCTTACAATTACCGAGTTTTCATCAATACCTATGGAGCTTCCAAATGTGTTTTTAAGGTTGTAATATTCTCCGAATTTTTCGTTATCACACAAAACTGCCGTGGCTTCGCTCGCCTTTTCGTTATATATAACGCTGATTTTAGACTGCTTTACCGATATATAATCCTCGATAATTTCCTTATTTTCCACAGCTCCGATAATTTCCTCATTGCTTACCTCATCGCTATCCGACAAGGCAATCGCCGCATCAAAGGGGCGAAGCTTATACTGTATTTCGGTTACACTGCCTATTGAATGATTTATGGCAAGGCAGGAGAATATAAGCGATACAGTACCGATTATGCCTATCATCATAACGGCAAGTCTGCTTTTATATGTGAAAATTCCTTTAAGGATTGATTTTTTCTTCTCGCTGTATTTAGCCCAGCGTTTTTTCTTTTTCTGCAGGAAAATCGGCTTTTCGGGGATTTCCTTTGCAGACCTCAAAAGCTGTGCGGGGGAGCCCTTTAAAAGCTTTATACAGCTTAACAGTGTTACGGCAAGAACGAGCACCGCCTCAATAAGAAGTGCGCCGAAGGTTGCAAAGGGCCGGAAGAGAAGCTCCATTTCGGGGAAATTATAGAAAACCGAATATGTGTTGAACATAAGCTTCGGTATTACGATTACTCCCGCAACAACCCCCGTAATTCCGCCGATAAGTGTAGCGGAAAGGGCATACAGAGCATATTTTACCGTTATGGCTCTATCGGAATATCCGAGGCTCTGCCATATACCGAGTTCTCTGCGCTGATTGTTTATCATTCTGCCTATAAGGGTAAGCACAAGGCTTACGGCAACTATAAAGAATATAACCGGGAAAAAGCCCGAAATGGTATTTATTTTCTGGGCATTCATCAGAAAACTGTTAAAGCTTATATTATCTTCCCTTGTAAGCACCGACCATTTCTGCTCGTAATTACCCTCATCACCCTCGAAGCTTTCCATGTGCTGTTCGGCATTATCAACCTTTTCACCTGCAAGTCCCTTTAAAATCGAATACTCCGATTTAAGACTTTTAAGGGTGTTTTTCTTGGTTTCCAAATCCTTTTTTTGTGCTGTAAGCTGTGCATTTGCCGCTTCATACTTTTGAAGCGCCTTTTCGTATTCCGTAAGCTCTTTTGGCGCTTCGGGCTCGCTTGAAACAACTTCGGATTCGGCTGTGCTTTCGGTTTCGGAGTTATCCGGTTCGGTCGCTTCGCTTTCCGTAGGTTCTTCCCCCGGTTCGGGAGCAAAAAGCCTGTCAGCATCAACCGTTACCATTACCCTGCTTGTAGTGGCATCAATAGAAGTTACGAGGTTATCCGCTTCAACTTTCAGGCGGGCAACCTCCTCTTCCTTTACCTTAATTGCCGCTTCGAGCTCGGTTATATTTTTTTCGAGGGAGCTTATATTTCTTGAAACGGTTTTAAGCTCCTCCTCGGTTTGTCCTTTTACGTATTCATAACGCTTCTGGGCAATATTGCGGTCGTCCTCATACTGACTGCTCAAGGTTTCGGCGAAGTTTGCCGAGCGCTCATTACCGAGCTTGGTAATATCCGCCTTTATGCCCTTTATCTTTTCGGTATAATCCTTATCGAAGGTAGAAAGGTCATCTTTATCCTTCACGGTACAGAGAATTTCATTATAGAGAACATCGCTCGCAAAAATTTCATCACTTACATAAACGATTATTTCGGTTTTACCGTTACCTATCGGGGCATCTTCCTTGATATTCGAGGTGAATTCGGGAGTATTTACAAATCCGGTTACGGTAAAGGTGTTTTCAATACAACCCTCGGTATTGGTAAGAAGCGCCAAACGGTCTCCTATCTTTACATTTACATCGGTGGCATTAGTAGTTACAACAAGACAGCTTTTCGGTGTGGCGGGATAACTGCCCTCTTTAAGAACCGGCATATCCACCAGCGCCGCCGCATTTGCCTCAAGCACAGAGCGGTCCACACTTCTTACGTATGTGGCATAGCTTCCCGCACCGTTTATCGAAGATAGCGAATAAAGGGAATGCGCCGGCTGTATTTTATCGAGATACTCGAGCCTTTCAACCTGATGTATGTCCTCATCAAGAAAACCGTGCGATGCCGTTATTTTTATATCGTGAAAATTGGTTTCGTTATAATAATCGTTTACCGAAGCCTTAATATCGGGCACGCAGGAAAAAAGTCCCGACAGAAAGCCGACACCGATAAGTGTCATAACAACTATCGTTACAAAACTCACGATATTTCTTTTAATTTCTTTTTTCAAAAATCTGAAATCCATCGTTACAGTTCTATCCTTTCAAGTGCCGTTGGCATCGGGTTTACTGCTTCGTCTGCAATCTTGCCCGCTTTAAGCCTTATCACCCTATCCGCCATATCGCATATCGCGCCGTTGCTTGTTGCAACGATTACGGTTTTTTCGGTAAGACGGCTTGTTTCGTGCAGGAAATGAAGTATCTGTTTTGCCTGCTGTGAATCCATATTATATGTGGGCTCATCGCAGAGAATTATCTGCGGATTTTTGGCAAGTGAACGCGCAACGGCAACCTTTTTACGCTCAAACTCGGTAAGGGAGGAAACCTTTTCGTTTTGTCTGCCGCCCATACCCACAGAGCGAAGCGCAAGGGATATATCGAGCACCTGCTGTTTACTTTCGCAGGCAAGCTCAATATTATCGGAAACGGAATAGCCGTCAATCAGATTATCGCTCGCGAATATAAAGGCAACGTCTTTTCTTCTGTACGAGCTCAATGCCGCTTCACCGAGCTTATTTATTTTAACATCGTTTACCGAGAGAGTGCCGATATCCGCCCTTTCCATACCGCCCAAAATATTGAGCAGGGTGGTTTTACCCGAATTTTCTTCGCCGTAAATTACTACGAATTCGCCCGCCTTTATCGAAAATTCGAGACTATCCAGCACGGTTTTTTCGCCGTACTTTTTAGAAATTTCCGAAGCCTCAAGAAGCGCCGCTTCATTTTTGCGCGCCAGGAATTTTGCGCCGAGTGATTCAAAATATATCAAATTTTCGGTTTCACCCTGCAATGCGCGTACATTATACTGATTGGCATAAAGTATGATTTTAAGCTCATTTTCGCCGTTTTCAAGATAACTTGTAATATCGAAGCTGAAGGGCGGCAGATACATACTGCCTAAATGCTTGCCGTTTAAATACAACTCCATATCAAGGCCGTAAAAACGCTTTAATTCGAGCATATATTTCATATCAAACTGCTTTTCATACTCGAATTTCTGGTAAAGCTCCATACTTCCCGAGAAAAACCAGAAGCCGCTTTCAAGCACCCTTTCGAGTGAAATCATTTCGGGCAGAGGCTCTATTACAAAATCATTTTCGGTGCAAACCGTTCCCTCCTCCGAGCGAATGGGTTTTCTTGCAATAACCGAGAAATTTCCGCGCAAGAGCAGATTTGAATAAAAGTTTTTATCTTTTAAGTAATTCTGTGTAAAATCAGCCGTTTCAAGTGTTATCGAGTTTTCGCCCTCGGTGATATATTCGCTGATATTAAGCGGCTCGCCGTGATTCATAACCACGGGTGTTCCGTTTACCGAAACCGCGAATTTTTCCTGATTTTTAAAATAGAGGGATATTTGCATATCCTCGGTAAGCTTGCCTACGGTAAAGGGGAAAACAAATTTAGCCTTTTGAACATTTTTCTTTTGAGAAAGCTTATTT
Source organism: Candidatus Equinaster intestinalis (assembly GCA_018065375.1). The sequence continues at coordinate 5,909 of JAGHTJ010000003.1, forward strand.
ACTGCGGCAAAAAGCGTTGTGTTCTTCATAACCCGATAGGAAGCCGCAACATTACACTTATTGAGTACCAAGGTATTTGAATCGGTGCGCACCAAATCAAAATAGGGCGACACCTGCAAATTTTCGGTGAAATCTTCAAGATTTTCTACATTTTTCGCCTTGCCCGTAATGAAAATCACGGTGCCGAAATAGTTTTTATCAAGCTCTATTATCTGCTTGCCCATCACCTTGCCGATTTTATTACTCATTGTGCAGGAGTTTTCCTTAAACAAAACCGTATCAAGGCGCAAAATATCATCAAAGCTTGTAAAGGAAACCTTGCCGCCGTTTATATTTGAGGCAAGATAGAGCATACGGTTATTATCGAGCATTTCGGCATACAAATCAATCTGCGAATCGGCAAATACCGGATTTGAAGAACGCCGCAAAACCGAAAATTCGCTTCTGGTGAGTGGTCTTATAAGCTCGGAAATTTCACCGATTTTTTTACTTTTAAAGCCGTCTATTTTTTCGGGCAGATCGCCCACGGTGTATATTCTGCCGCCGTTTTCGGCAAATTTCATTATAAAGCCCGCCGTTTTCGGCAAAACGGTATATCCCGAAATAAGAACGAGCCCGGTATAGGTATTTCCGCCCGCACTTACAAGCGCTCCGCTTATTTTTGCATCAACGCCGAGCTGATTTTCGTTTACAATATCGTATAAAACGTGGGCGTGATTAAGGCTTTCTATTTCGTCATCAATAACAGATGAATAGTTTTCTATCGGAGTATAATCGTCTATGGCATACTCCCCCATCGCCGTACTCGAAGGGAATACAATGAGGCAATCGGTAATCTTTTTGCCCATACAAAGAGCATTTCCGAGGGTGTTTATGTAGTTATAGAGAATTTCGCGTTTTTTGAGCAGAACCTCGTTTTGCACACCGCTTTCAATACAAAAACGCTTTACTCCCGATGCCAAAAGGCGGTCTATAAGAAGCTTGAGCTCGGCAAGCGGCAATACGCAAAAATCCTCATAGGATATTTTTGCAACCGTTCTTTTACGGCTTACATCAAGATAATACTTGATATATCTTCTTATAAAACCGTTTTTACGGATTTCTTTCGGACAATCAAGAAAAACATTATCGAAGCCCGAAGAAAATCCTATCGTATTGAGGTTTGGTATAATCTGTCTTTCAATTCGCATATCAGCCGAGGTAAAGCCGTAAAATTTAGCCCTCTCGGAATGTGCTTCGTTTTTAATTTTTTCGATGAAATTATCCTTTATAAGCTCTGCAATAAGCGAATAGTATCTTGCTCTGAAACGCTCACTTCCGGTGGTTTTGAAGAAGAGCATAAGAAGCTTATCGGTAATTTCCTCACCGTATTTATCGAAATAGGCCTGTTTTACCGCCTCCGACCAAATGGGAAGCCGCATAAAAATTCCGTTATCAACCGCATAAAAGCTTCTGCCGCGCGAATTTTTCTTTGCAAAGTCTATCAATGCCGCCGCAGATTTTTCACCCGTTAAATTTACCGCCGCCTTTGAGGTTTCATAATAAACCACATAATAATCGGGTCTTATATATTTTTGCTTGGTGATAATATCCTGCTCGTATTTATAGCTTGCTATTACGTGCTCGGGCAGATTTTCAATATCGGTTACCTGCATCGCCCTTAAAACCCTTGCCGCTATTACGGGCTGTTCCCTTACCACCGCCGCGCAGGTTTTTGCATCAAAAACAACACCGTCTGCAAATTGCGGCTCCTCGATAATGAAATTTTCCGGACTTTCATTGAGCTTATCCTTTAATTCTTCATAAAAATAAAACTTTTCCATCTTTTATTCCACCGTTTCAAAAGACGTTATATATATTCTATTTTATTATAATATACAACTGCCGAAAAAACAACAAAAAAAGAGGCGTAACGCCTCTTTTTTTATAAAATATTCGATTATTCGGTTCTGAGTGCGATAACCGGGTCCTTCTTTGCCGCCGCAAGGGAGGGCACAATACCGGCAACTAAAGTGAGCACCATACTGATAATTACGAGCACAATAGCCGCTTCGGTAGGCAAAAATGCCGTTGCCGAAATTTCGGTGAGTTTTTGAATTATGGCGTTTATCGGTATGATAAGCAGTAACGTTGCGCCGATACCTATGACACCTGCCGTAAATCCGACAATAAGCGTTTCTGCATTGAAAACTCTCGAAATATCGCGTTTCGAAGCACCGATTGCGCGAAGTATACCGATTTCCTTGGTGCGCTCCAAAACCGAAATATAGGTGATAATACCTATCATTATCGAAGAAACAACAAGCGAAATTGCAACGAATGCAATAAGAATATAGCTTATCGCGCTTATTATTGTTGTAATTGAGGACATCATTATTCCGATATAATCGGTGTAGGTAATCTGTTCTGCTTCTCCTGCCGATTTATTATAGGTCTCGATAATATCGGTTATAAACTCCTTGGATTCGAAATCCTTGGGATAAATATTTATTTTTGAGGGATTATCCAAATCGGAAACGCCCATTTTTTTAAGGTTATCCTCAAGGGTTGCCGAGGAGGTTTTAAATATGCTGGTTTTGAAGGTTTCGAGTATTTTTTCATCACTCATACCGCTCGCCTTCATCTGCTGCATATAGCCCTGCATTTCCGCCGCTTTATCAGCAGGCAGAGTTGCCATATAGGCGTTAAGGTCATCGTATGTGAACTCTTTTTCGTCCTCATCGGTTTTAAACTTCAGACCGGTGAAAACATCGGTATCTTCCTTTTCCTTCTGCTCCTTTACCATTTCGCATTGATTTACCTTTTCAACGAGATGCTTTGTAAGAGAGGAGGTATATGCAACCTTGCCGCTACCCGAAGAAGGCGCCGTATCACCGCAGGGACGAAGTATTCCCACAATGTTTATTTCCTCTGCACCGGATAACTTATCTATCATAAAGAGCTCGTCTTCACTCTTATCCACCCATACTCCGTTTTCCTTTTTATAGCATTCCGGAGCGGTTAAAAGCTTAAACTTGAGACCTAAAATATCATCATAGGTATAGGAGGTTGATTCCACCTCGTATTCCTCGCCTGCATACATAGCCTTGAGCATTTCCTCTACCTCGGAATAATCTCTTATACCGAGTGTATAAAGGGTGTAGTCGCTGATTTCGTTATTCTTATCAACAATAACAACCGCTTCATTTTCGCCCTCGGGCATCTTACCTGCAAGCACCTCATACTGCTCCTTAAGTAGCTCGCTGTTATCAAGAAGCTCGGTCCATACATTGGTGTTTGTCATATTCGCGCCCATCTGACCGCCTGCCGTATCCTCCGAGGCACCGCCCATACCGAGTTTTTCAAAAACCCAGCCGGGGTTTACCTGGCAAACACCGTCAGAAGTATCCGCCTTATAGATATTAAGGGGTGTGGAATAGGAATACTGAATATCCGATACCAAATCGTTTATATTCGATTTTCCGCTTTCAAGATACTTTTTGAATTCTGCAAGGTCGTTCTCCGCCGCACCGGCAGAAAAAGCCTCCATCATATCGGTTATTACATCGTTTGAGTAAATTTTACCGTCCTCATGGGTTTTACTGTCGGCTTTTTTGCCCATCATAGACTCCATGAAGCTCGATAAATCTATCGTTGTGCTCTCAATGGTGAGCGGATAGCTCGAAAGGGTATCCTCCTCAACCTTATTGATATAGGCATCAAGTCCCGTAGAAATAGAGAGTATAAGGGCAATGCCTATTATACCGATACTGCCCGCAAAGGAGGTCATAAAGGTTCTCGCCTTTTTGGTCATAAGGTTATTAAAGCTCAATCCCAGCGCCGTGAAAAAGGACATTGATTTATGCTTTTCCTTCTTCGCCTTTTTAACCTTTTCTGTGCTTTCCTCCGGCTCGGGAACGGTGAATGGGTCGCTGTCGTCCACAACTTCGCCATCGAAAAGCTTTATTATTCTCGTGGAATACTGCTCGGCAAGCTCGGGGTTATGGGTTACCATTATTACAAGCTTTTCCTGCGCAATTTCCTTGAGTATATCCATAACCTGAACACTCGTTGCCGAATCGAGAGCACCCGTAGGCTCATCGGCAAGCAGAATATCGGGGTCGTTTACAAGGGCGCGAGCTATAGCTACACGCTGCATCTGACCGCCCGACATTTGATTCGGTTTTTTCTTGAGCTGGTCGGCAAGGCCCACCTTGGTAAGAGCCTCCGTAGCCCTTCTTCTGCGCTCCTTTTTGGATACGCCCGAAAGGGTCAGTGCAAGCTCAACATTTGAAAGCACCGATTGATGCGGAATAAGATTATAGCTTTGGAAAACAAATCCTATGGAATGATTACGATAGGTATTCCAATCCTTTTCTTTATACTTTTTTGTGGAGCGTCCGTTGATTACAAGGTCGCCGCCCGAATACTTATCGAGTCCGCCGATAATGTTAAGCAGTGTGGTTTTGCCGCAACCCGACTGACCGAGAACGGATACAAATTCGCTGTCGCGAAAATCCATACTTACGCCCTTTAAGGCGTGAACGGTTTCACTGCCTATCACATAGTCCTTGGTAATGTTTTTAAGGCTTAGCAAAGTTTTTCCTCCTAAAATTTTAATAATTAGTAATATTATACCAACAAATTGTGAATAAAGAAAGAACTTTTAAAAAAATATTTAATTTTTTTCGGAAATATGCTATAATAACCTAAAAGGCGGTGTTAAAATGACCGATAAACAGAGAATTGAAGAACTCGTAAAATATCTTAATATTTGTTGCGATGAATACTATAATAAAAACAACCCCACCCTTTCCGATGCGCAGTATGATGCCCTTTTCGATGAGCTTTCCGCCCTCGAAAAAAAGACGGGCTATGTTCTGCCGAATTCCCCCACCGTGCGGGCAGGCTACGAGGTGTTGAGCTCACTTAAAAAGGTTACACACGATATACCGCTTCTCTCCCTCGCAAAAACAAAAAGCGCCGCCGAGGTTTATTCAATGGCGAAGGAAAATGACGGTTATCTTGCTTTAAAGCTTGACGGTTTAACCGTTAAAATAACCTACGAAAACGGTGAAATCACCGCCGCCGCCACACGCGGAGACGGCGCAGTGGGCGAAGATATTACCCACAATGCAAAGGTTTTTGTAAATATTCCGAAAAAAATACCCTACACCGAAAAGCTTGTTGTAAGCGGCGAAGCCTTTATTGATATTCCCACCTTTGAGCGCATAAACGAGCAGATTGAAAACGATGAGGAAAAGTATTCAACCCCCAGGAATCTGGCATCCGGCTCGGTAAGGCAGCTTGATTCTGCAATCTGTGCCGCGCGCGGAGTATCATTTATTCCCTTCAGCGTTCTTGAGGGATTTTCACAAGAGGACAGCAAACCGGACCGCCTTAAAAAGCTCGCTTCATTCGGTTTTGAACTCATACCCAACGAGCCGCTTACAGCCGATGACAGTGAAGCCTCCACCGAGGAAAAAATCCTCAAATTAAAGGAAATCGCAAATCAAAAAGGCTACCCGATAGACGGTATAGTTTTCTCCTTTTCGAGTGTTTCCTACGGCAGAACCCTCGGCAGAACCTCGCATCATTTTAAGGACGGCATCGCCTACAAATTCGGCGACCCGCATTTTGAAACCACCCTTAAAAATATCATTTGGAACATTTCGAGAACGGGTCAGCTCACCCCGATTGCCGAGTTTAACCCGGTTGAAATCGACAATACGAATGTTGAGCGCGCCTCCCTTCACAATGTTACCTTTATTGAAAATTTAAAGCTTGAAGAAGGCGACAAAATACTCGTTTCAAAGCGGAATATGATAATCCCCCACGTTGAGGAAAATGTAACGGCAAGGGAAGAAAACCGCGAAAACTACATTTTGAAAATACCCGAAAAATGCCCCGTTTGCCATAAAGAAACAACCATTAAGACCACACAAAACGGTCAGGATACCGTTCAGGTTTTATTCTGTGCAAATAAGGACTGCGCGGGCAGGCAGATAAAAAAGTTTACCCATTTTGTAAGCAAAACCGCCCTTGATATTGAGGGCTTAAGCGAGGCAACACTTATCCGATTTATCGAAAAGGGTTTTATAAATTCCCTCGCCGATATTTTTGCCCTCCCCGAAAAAAGAGATGAAATCGTAAAAATGGAGGGATTTGGAGAAAAATCCTACGAAAACCTCGTTTCCTCCATTCAAAAAGCCAAAACCACAAGCCTTTCGCGGCTTTTGGTGGCGATAAACATAAACCTGCTCGGAAAAAGCGGAGCAAAGCTGATTGAAGACCATTTCGGAGGAGATGTTTCCGAGTTTAAAGAGGCGCTTAAAAGCGGCTTCGATTTCACCGAGCTTGACGGTATCGGCGAAATTATGAACGGCGAAATTTACAGCTGGTATAATAATGCCGACCGCCAAAAAGAATTCGAGGAGCTTCTTAATATAATCACGGTTGAAAAATCCGCCGCCGCGTTTGCCGACCAAAACGGATATTTCTACGGCAAAACGATAGTTATTACCGGAAAATTCTCCACCCTTTCCCGAGACTCTCTCACCGAAAAAATGGTGAGCCTCGGCGCAAAGGTAACCGGCTCGGTATCGGGCAAAACCGATTTTCTGCTCTGCGGAGAGGACGCCGGAAGTAAGCTCTCCAAAGCTCAAAAACTCGGCGTAAAAATACTAACCGAACAAGAGCTTAAGGAATTTGTTGAGATTTAAATATAATAAATCAGCCACCTCTTTGCGAAGCATCCGCAAAGAGGTGGCGTTTTCTTTAACTCCTATTTTACCACTTTAACATCTTTTGTTTTCAAATATCCGAGCAGTTTATCTTCATAGTTTTTGATCTCATCGTAATCGAATAAATCAATTTCGCTGCCGTCCTTGAGTACTATCGCATAAGACGGAATATCTATTTCCCCGAATTCGTTAAAATGGGTTTGAATATACTTTACACATTCAATTTCATCGTATCCGTGATATTCACCTTTAAGGGAGAAAAACTCGGTGTTGTCGATAAATCCGTCCTTTTTGAAGTTTACATTGCAGTTTACCGTTAAAAACATATATCCGACACAGCAAAAAACAATAATACCCACAAAAACCTTCATAAATTTATCCGATTTCGGGCTATTGGTGATTTGGTCCGCCTCCAACAATTTTTCATAGGATTTTTTGCGGAAAATCCGCATAAAAAAGTTCCTTGTAAAATAACTGAAAGAAAATCCGGTCAAAAAACCTGCGAATATTGCAAAGGGTAAATTTTGAATCACTCCGGTTAAAAACACCGAATCTTGCCGTAAAAATAATATTAAAAGAAAGTACAAACCGACATAAACGGCGGCAAATGGAATCATCAACACCAGCGCAGAAGCAAAGATGGTCATAAGCTCCTTAAATGAACCTTTTGCCACTCCCGAATCGTTTAGCCACTTAATATTTGAAACTATCTCCGGGATTTTTGAGGTATCGGTAGTTTTGCCGGATTTCCAAAGGCGCAAAAGCCTTTTTTCATAGTTTAGCTGCCTTTTGTGTTTTTTAAGCTTTTTAGCCGCCTTTGCGGTTTTCCCTTTAATGGCAAGAATGTAAACCGCCGATACAAAACGGAAAGTTAAAAGGCTCTTAAAATATTCGTCTGAAGCAAATTCATATTTTTGAACATCGTTTTCCCCCGGCAATGTGACAATTTCGGAAAACTCTGCCAAAAAGTAAGCCTTGAGCTCCGCCTTTTTATCTTCATTGTAAGAAATATCCGAAATCTTCGGCATCAACCTTTTAACCGCATCACCGATACAAGAAAACGCCTGCTTCATACAGTTTTCATTCGAAATCAGCGGAATGCACAACGGTTCCAAAATATCCTCATCGCAAAAATCCGCAACAAGAGCAAGCGGAACCGAAATACTGTTTTCCGTTTTGCCGAACTTTATCCAGCAATCCAGAATACTGTTTATAGTTTCAAGCGGACCGTGCGCCGTATACTTAAAGAAAACAATATGCGAATTATAATAGATTTCCGCCAACCGTTCTATTACGTTTTCAGCCTTTTGCTCACCGTCATAAATCGAAGAAATACGGCAGTGTAAACCGCCCGTTTCCCTGCAAAAAGCATCAGCCAGACTATCAAACTGTAAAAAAATCTCTTCAAATCTCTCGTTTCGTGTCATATCTTCCTCCAAGTGGTGTTTGGATTATTATAGCATATTTTTGAGTAAAAAGGAAGCAAGATATTAAGACTATTACTGTTATGATAACGGCCTTGATAAAAAGTAAAACAATAATTCGATGGCGGACAATCATATTTTCAGATACTGTAAATTACCGATTGCAAAAAAGAAAAATGTTTGCTATAATCAACTTGAAAATGGCTTTTATGAAGCGTCTTACGATAATGATTTTAAGCGATAAACCGGCTTTGGCAGGAGGATTATATTATGTTGATTCACCGTGAGCTCAAAAAGGAAGAAAACAGAATAAATTTCGGCAAAAAAATATCGGAAGAAAGTATTGTTCTGCTCAAAAACGAAAACGGGATTTTGCCGATTAAGGATGAAAAAATCGCTGTTTTCGGCAGAGTTCAGGTGAACACCATGTGTGTTGCAGGTCATGAAGAAAGCCTTATTGAGTCGCTTAAAAACGGCGGCGTAAACTATGATGCAGCGCTTGCTTCCATATACAAAAACTGGTGCGAAAAGGCGGTTGTACGCCAGTATGGCGAGTGGACAGGAGGAGCGAGTTACGATGAAATGCCGCTTGACGAAGATACCGTAAAAGCCTCTGCCCAAAGCGGTGCAGAAAAAGCAATTATCGTTATCGGCAGGAAAAGTGCCGAAAATTTTGATATGAACAATGTAAAGGGCGAGTATCTGCTCTCTGATGAGGAAGCCTTAATGGTAAACCTCGTCTGCCGTTATTTTAAGAATGTCATTCTGCTTCTCAACATCGGTTGCAACATCGACCTTGAATTTACCGAAAAATACAACTTTTCCGCCATACTTTATATGGTGCCGGGCGGAGCTAAAAGTTGTGAAGCCCTTACCGATATACTTTGCGGCAGGGTTTGTCCTTCGGGCAAACTTACATCAACTTTGGCGCGGCACTATTCCGATTACCCCTCTGCCGAGTTTTTCGGCAGGCACGGCGGCGGAACGGTTCAAGACTATTTTGAGGATATTTTTGTAGGCTACCGCTATTTCGATACATTTGAAAAAAGCGCCGATGTTCTGTATCCATTTGGATTCGGTCTTTCTTACACCGAATTTAAGACCGATATTACCGAATTTAAAGTTTTAGAGGATAAAATATCCCTAAATCTTCGCATAACAAATATCGGCAATATGGCAGGAAAAGATGTTATTCAGTTATATTTTTCCGCTCCCGGGATGAAAGAGGGCGCTTTACTTTCGAAACCGATGCGGCAGTTATGCGATTTCGGGAAAACGAAACTGCTTACTCCCGGCGAAAGTGAGGAAATAAATCTTACCGCAAAAACAGATTCAATTGTATCCTTTGATGATACCGGCGTTCTCGGCACAGCTCATGCATGGGTAGTGGAGAAAGGTGTATACCGCTTTTATATTTCGGATAACGGCAAAGATTTCACTAATGCGGGCGATTATACCGAGGAGCAGACCCGCATAATAGAAAAATGCCATCCCATTAAAACTACTCTGGCCAAACGTCTTTTGGCAAACGGCGAATACGAGCAGTTGCCTGTCGCCCCATTTAACCCTCAAAAGCCCATCAGACTTTCGGCTCTTGAAACAATCGGTATCCCTGTAAATCATTTTTATAATTGCAGTAAAAGCATATCCGATTTATCGGAACTCATGATTGGAGAATCGGTTGAGTTTTCTTTATATGCGGCAAGCGGCGGTGCTCATTTTTTGAATTTCGGAGCCGATATTTTCGATAAAATAAGCATTACGGTAAACGGTGTGCAGGTGCAAGAAACTGCAAAAACCGAAAACGGATGTATTGTAATTTTACCGATAGCGCCTGCCGATTTAGTGATTACGGTAAAGGAAAAACTGCCGAGTGTTAAAGCTTTTTCATTTAAAAAGCTTGATAACACCGTAAATATAAACCCCTGCGGTGAAACTGTTTTAAGTGCTTCGGATATTTATGAATGCAGTTTTGGTGCAATCATCGAAAACTATGAAGAAACAAACGGTGATACGGGATGCTGTATTACAAATCTCTACAGTTCGGGTACATATTTCCTTTTTAAAACCAATGTAAAAGAAGCGGGAAAATACGATTTAACTATTCTTTATTCCTCTGTTTACGAAGAAAAAAAGATGGAGCATACCTTTGTTATGTTCGTATCCAATATCGTTCAGCCGCTTATACCGCAAATGCTTCAAACCACCTGCAAAGAGGATGAGCCGAAGCATTTTGTTCCCACACAAAAAAGCACGGTATATCTGCCCGCGGGGGACGTTTATATCAAAATCGCGGCGGAAGATACGCCTGTTCCCGATGTTTCAAAACTAGTCCTTGTGCGAAACGAAAACGGCATAATTGAAGGCGAAATTTCCAATGAGCATATAATCGAAAAAAATATCGAAAATAAGAAAAACCATACAGGATATTTGGAGGACGAAGCGGCAGAGCCCATCGGAATTCAACTTAAAGAGGTTTATAAAAACAGAAAACTGATGTCGGAATTTTTGGAGCAACTTTCCAATCGCGAGCTTGCAACTTTAGTTTCGGGAACATCAAAAAACATCACCGAAACAGGAGATGTAGGTTGTAATCACCCCTTGCCGCAAAGGGGAGTTCCGGCGTTCCAGACTGCGGACGGTCCCAACGGTTTAAGGCAAAAATTCAGAAAGCCTATCGCCTATCCTTCAATGTGTGCCGTTGCATCAACATTTAACAAAGATTATTTCTGTATCATTGGTGAAATAATGGGTGAAGAATGCCTTAAATACAGCGTGGATATGTTGCTTGGCCCTTCAATTAACATTTTCCGCCACCCCGCAGGAGGAAGAAACTGCCAATACTGTTCGGAGGACCCGTATCTTACCGGAATTGTTGCAACCGAGTATATAAAAGGTCTTCAAAGCCGAGGCGTTGCGGCGGTGCTTAAACATTATGCCGCAAACAGTACCGAGTTCGAGCGCCTTAAATCAAACAGCCGTATTTCCGAAAGGGCGCTTCGCGAAATCTATATAAAGGCATTTGAAATGGCGGTAAAGAACGCTTCGCCCTATATGATAATGAGTTCATATAATCATATAAACGATACCAAGGTTTGCGAAGATTACGATTTAATTACCGTAATACCCAGAGAAGAATGGCATTGGGATGGTGCTTTTGTTACTGACTGGTGGAATGATTCTTCCCATGTAGCAGAGGTTGCGGCGGGTCATGATTTGAAGATGGCAACCGGAGATATTGACGGCGTAACCGAAGCTCTTGATAACGGTACACTTAAAAGAGAGCAGGTTAAAATATGCGCCGAGCGTGTACTTAATGCGCTTATGAAAACAGCAAAAGCCAAACGCCTTTTCGAAGAATAAAACTTATCAAAGGGAATAAAACTTATGATTGAAAAAATGGTGAATTTTTCCAGAGTTCAGACCGGAAACAAAACTACAATTCAGTTTGACCGTAACCGTGATATTGTGGGCGTAGAGGTTATATTGACCGATGATTTCGAAGAGTTTAAGGGTAAAACAGTAGAGTTTAAGTATGCCCTTAACGGAGTTTTAACCGACCTTATACATTTCGGCTCTGCAAAGATTTCAAATGATAAAACAGTAAAGATAAACCTTGAAACACCCATCTCGGCAGAATACATTTTTATAATAACCGAGGACGAAAGATTAAAAATCGAAGATGTTGAGGTTTATGAATATACAAATATATCGAAGGTCGGCTACTACCCTGCCGTTTTTGATACCGATTTGAAAGAAAACTATTATCTTGATACCGTTTCGGTTTTCACGGGCCTTGAGGGCTACAGCCATTATTCCGTTTTTACGAGCATCAACGGCAGAGATTTCGATTTGGTAGCACAAAAGCGAAACGACAAAAAATGTGATTTTCAAAAGGGTGATATATATTCTCTCAGCAGAAAAGAAGCACGGATTATAAGGGTTTTCATTGAGTATAATTCGGCTTCGGATAAGGCGGAGTTTAACCGTGTGGAATTCAGCGGCGAAAAATCGAATAGAGAAATTTTATGCCGTCCTGCAATCGAAATCGAAAATTTTGAAAACAGCCCTTACGATACTGAAATCAAAGCCGAAGATACTTATGCGGAAATTTACGGAATTATTGAGAGAAGATTGGGCGCAGAATATAAAAATCGGTTTATATTGGAATTAAAGGAAAATCCAAACGGCAAAAAATACGATTATTTTAAACTTTCAGATAGCGGAGACAGAATAAAAATAGAGGGCAACTGCGGTGTGTCCTTGGCGGCAGGCCTTAATCACTATTTAAAATATTATTGCAAAGTAAATATTTGCCAGGTTGGCGATAATGCCGTTATGCCCGAAAAAACCGTAAAGATATGCGGCGAAGTTTATAGGGAAACAAAGGCAAAAATAAGATACGCTTATAACTATTGCACTCTTTCTTATTCCATGGCTTTTTGGGGCGAAAAAGAGTGGCGGGATGAAATCGACTGGTTGGCGCTTAACGGTGTTAATCTTGTGCTTGATATTACGGCATGTGAGGAAGTTTGGCGCCGTTTTCTTACAAAACTCGGCTATACTCATAAAGAAATACTGAAATTTATTTCGGGCCCCGCTTATTATGCCTGGGCGTATATGGCAAATATTTCGGGGTTCGGCGGCCCTGTGCACGATAGTTGGTTTGCACGCCGCACCGACCTCGCCCGAAAGAATCATCTTATAATGCGTAAACTCGGTATCTGCCCCGTGCTTCAAGGATACAGCGGTATGGTACCCGGTGATATAAACGAGCATTTTGAAAATCTTCAGATAATAAAGCAGGGCGAGTGGGGTTCGCTTTATCGCCCCGATATGTTAAAAACAACCTCAAAAGATTTCCATCGCCTTGCCGAGATTTTTTATAAGGTGCAAAGGGAAGTTTACGGAAATTACAGTCATTATTATTCAACCGATCCGTTTCACGAGGGTGGCAACACCGGAGATATGGAGCCAAAAGATGTATCGGGAAATGTTCTTTCGGCGATGATGAAAAGCGATAAGGATGCGGTTTGGGTGATACAGTCCTGGCAGCGCAACCCCACATCTGAGTTTTTAAAGGGCATCGAATTGCAGGAAAACGGCAGAGAGCATGCTCTTATCCTTGATTTGTATGCCGAGAAACTCCCGAATTTCAGCGATGGCAAACCCGAAAACCCCAATCACGGTTACAGTAAGGAATTCAATTCTACGCCGTGGGTATTTTGTATGCTTAATAATTTCGGCGGACGACTCGGTATGCACGGACATATTGATAACCTTGTAAATAACATACCAAAGGCGTTTAATACCTGCAAATATATAGCCGGTATCGGCATAGCACCTGAGGCCACCGGCAATAATCCGGTGCTTTATGATTTCCTTTTCGAAACGGTGTGGCAGAAAAATGCCGATGAAGAAATGCAGGAAATTGATTTAAACCGATGGATATGCGATTATGCCCAAAGGCGGTATGGCAAAAAGAGTAAAGCCGCCGAAGATGCCTGGAAAATTCTGCTTGACACGGTTTATAAAGCCGAGTTTAACAGTAAAGGTCAGGGTGCGCCCGAATCGATTGTCAATGCAAGACCCTCCCTTGAATCAAGACCGGCATCCTCTTGGGGAAACATCTGCGTAGATTACGATAAAGAAAAATTAAAAGAGGCGGCACGGCTGCTGCTTGATGACTACGAAACACTAAAAAACAGTAAGGGTTATATGTATGATGCCGTAACGGTTTTACAGCAGATTTTGTCCAACGAGGCGCAGGATGTTCATAAGCAAATGGCTGCGGCATTTGAAAGCAGGAATTTAAAAGAATTTGAAAAAAATGCGGCAAGGTTTTTAAAAATTGCCGACCTTATGGATACTGTTACAGCCACAAATAAGTATTATATGCTCGGCAGTTGGATAAATGCGGCAAGGCGCTTGGCGGAAAACACCGATGATTTTACCAAAATGCTTTACGAAATGAATGCAAAAGCACTCATTACCACCTGGGGCTCGCTTAATCAGTGCGAGATAGCAGGTCTCGGCGATTATTCAAACCGCCAGTGGTCAGGGCTCATTTCCGATTATTATAAACCCCGTTGGGAGCATTGGATAAATGAACGCAAAAAGGAACTTCGCGGCGAAAAAGCAGAAGAAAAAACCGATTGGTTTAAATTCGAGTGGAGTTGGGTAAGGGAAATTAAAAATTATGCAGATACCCCGAAAAACACCGATTTGCCGCACCTGGCAAAAGAAATTGTTTAAAGAAAACTATATTTAACTAAACTTAAAAACAAGGCAAACCAAAGGGTTTGCCTTGTTTTTTAATCGGAGTGTTCATAACGTACTTTAATCAAAGCGAAACCTTGCATATCATCAACACGAAGTGCTGTATATCATCAATTCCTCAAGGAATTGCATCTCATCAAGCCGCAAAAATATACACGCTTTGCGTGATGATATGCGCCTTCGGCGATGATATGTACACCTGCGGTGTGATGATATACCAAGCCTGCGGCTTGGATAAAAAAATCTCGTTCCGAAGAACGAGATTTTTGGTCGGAGTATTCATAACGGACTTGGTGAAAAATATAGTAAAAACAATGGTTACGGCACCGAACATACATATTCAAACTCCGGCAAAAATGAAAATCGCACATTTTTCTTTTATCCTCCTTTGAGATACAATAGTGTCGCAAAGGAGGATTTTGCTATGAAGGAAATCAAAAGGCGGTTGGTATTGGATGATTTTGATTATCGGTTATTGGTAGGATGCGTGAATACGGCACGGACAATGTTCATTGATGAGAACAAGCCGGTCGAGGATGTATCCGCACTGCTACTCAAAATCATTGATGCACCGACAAAGAAAATCAAGATAAGGAGTTGAATGAAATGGAAAAATCATCATTATTTGAGCAAATGGGCGGTACATATCGACAGGAAGGTGATTATCTGCTCCCCGATGTTGAGCTACCGGAAGAAACACCAATCGGTGTTTGGGGAGATCGGCACTACCACCATCTGAGAAAGGAAAACCGTATCCTTTTCAGCCAGTTGACGATCAGCGGTAAGATGAACGACTACCTTGCCGACATCGACAAGCAGGCAGAGGAAATGTTCTCTCACTTGGTAAAGCAGCTTGCCGAGCGAGACGGCATCACGGAAACTCTCAAAGCCACTGACCAGATGGAATGGGTACGCCGAATGAATACCGCGCGAGCGCAGGCGACCAAAATCGTGAACAACGAACTGATTTATAACTGACGGAGGAAAAGAATATGAAGAAGCTTATAGCCCTTATCATTGCCATTATCGCTTTGATCGAGATGAACACCACCCCCACAAAACCCGCTGAAAAGCCCATTATTGAACCAACAAACACTATTATCAAAATGGTCAAGAAGAACTACCCGAAGCGAAAGAAACGCAAGCAGAGCCGCCTATGACGATCACAGAGGAACGCAAAAAGGAACCCGCCGAAACCGAGCCGTTTATCACCGAACCAAAGCAAGAGCCGAAATCGCAGACTGAAAAGCCGAAAGAGCAAAAGAAGGAAATACCTCCGGCTGAAATGGAAAGCCACGAAAACGGCAGCATCGTCATCGGTGATCCGACACCAACGCAAACCAACTCCTGCGGCGTTGCAGGACACCACTGCACGGGACCGGAAACACATTCATTCATCTGCAAATTAGAGCAGAAAGGTTGCGAATACTGCGGCTCACACAGTTGCCCGAGTTTCTATGCGGTGGACGAATGGGGACAAGGGTGCTACACACCGAGCGAATGCCCTAAGTACGATATTCACACCGATCCGGTATGGTACTGCCAAACCTGCCATAAGCTCTGCGGAGACGGCAGAAACGGCACCTGCGTTCAGTTCGTGATCGACTGCACCTGCCCGAACTGCGGAGAGCAGATTAATGCATGGACTTGTCATTATTGTAAATAGAATAGATATGCGAACAGCGGCAGGGATTTCTCCTTGCCGCTGTGCTAATGTATTTTACTTTTTCGTCATAGTATAAGAGTTTGTACCGTTTGCTTCGGTAATAGTGATCGTATCGCCGTTCAATGTGGGCGTATCACTATTCATATAAAGTAAACCAATCAAAATTTGAAAATCTTTTTGTTCTTTTGGCGTTCTTCTTCCGTCCATGTTCCGTCTTTCATCGCCGCTGAACGTCTTGCTTTATACTTCTGAACCCGAGATTCCACACAAGTGATCATAGTTACTGTGGCAAGCAAACTAAAACTGTTCAATACCATAAAGTACATTTGATGGTTAATAATTTGAGCCAGCGTTTCT
The DNA here is from genome assembly GCA_018065375.1 of Candidatus Equinaster intestinalis. The sequence goes on from JAGHTJ010000003.1 coordinate 22,357, forward strand.
GCAATTTGCAGAACAATAGCAATAACCAGCATAATTTGACTTACCCTAATTATTTTTGCATCACCTTTGTGGTCAATCTGCAAAAGAAGATGGTTTATAAACATGATTGTCAGAAAAATCGTCATAAAAATCTCAAGATAACCTATTGAATTTTTTTCCGCATTGATGAATCC